>JAKMGS010000046.1:0-8142 GCA_022424815.1 Schleiferiaceae bacterium
ACCCTGAGCTTGATGGGCGGAATTGGACCTGTACCTTTCCCAAACCCTTACCCCGCACCGCGCTGGCCTTTCTACTTCAAAACACCGTCGATACCGCCCAAAACCCCTCCGGCAACCTCTGGGAGTTCCTCAACATCGATTACCTACCTGAGCGATGTGTAGCCATCACCGCCATCCAACCCTTCGATGAAAGCCTCCCAAGTTTCCTGCACATTCAAAGTCCCCACAGCACTCCCGCAACCCTTCACTGGCGGTCCCTCTCCGGCACCGAGCGCTCCTATGCCATTACCATCGATTCCGGCCTCACCACCCTCCTCCTCGACCTGCCCACCGCTGGCGCTATCTGGATCGAACACGAGCAAATCCTACTGGCCCACCACACCTTTGACGATCTGTTCAACCCTGCCCAACGTCAAGGCTACCACATGCTGCAATGCGACAGCCTCAGCTTCGGCAGGCGCCATTGGTCAGTCGTGCCATCCTCAACGGACCCCAACTGGCTCCAATCCTCCGTCTTCACACCCGATCCCGACCAACTCTTTGCCGAAAACAACGGCTCCCTCTGGCTCCAATGGTCCGATAACGCCTACACCCTCACACCCCGTCCCAACTCCTGGGACCCCGCTCAACCCTACCTCACATCAACCTCTCCCTGGCCGTCCGGACAAACTTGGCCGTGGTCCTTCCCGCCAACCACCATAGCCGCCCAGCCCGATTCAGGGGACATCCTCCTCAACGAAATACATTTCGCGCCTGATGACCTCGACGAATTCATCGAAATCGCTAACCTCACCGACCGCCCCATCGCCACTGCTGATCTTTGGCTACAACTTTGGGATGGCCCCAACCTTCTGCGCGCAGCGCCCTTAGACACCAGACCCTTAAGACTGAGGCATGACGGCCTTTCGCCCGTTCTGCTTCCCAGTGAAATCCTCGGCCTTCCTGCGCCATTTACTTTGCCCAACGACTCGCTCACCCTCGCGCTAATCACCGCGCCCGGCCAAATCCTCGATCGAATGACCTATTACCCGCTAGATGCACCCCATGACCATCAAAGCTTCGAACGCATTTCTTGGCACTCGCCTGGGCATTTACAAGCGAATTGGCATCCTCACCTCCCGTACCTATCAGCATCTACCGAGGCGAGCCCAAACCAGCCCAACAGCGTAGCAGGCGCTCTGCCCACACTCCCGCTCGAAGCCTCCGTCGTTCCTAATTTCATTGACCTCAGCCCAAACTCAATCGCGGCAGGCGGTTCCGGATCGGGTGCGTCAAACGGTTCCAGCAGCGGCTCCAGTTCCGGCGCTGACTCAGGATCGGGTGCTTCCGGATCGATCGCTGGCGATGGCTCAAGCGCAACCGGCACAGGACCCCACGCGACCTTATGGCTCCACGCTGAGCGCGGCGATCGACTGTACGTGTCCCTCCTCGACCGCACCGGCCGGCTCCTCCACCCCCTAGTCGATGGTCAGGAGTTGCCTGCCGCAAAAAAGGGGGCTATTCCGTTTGTTTTGGCTCCGCAGAGTTGGGGCGAAGGACACTTACACTCAGGGATTTACTGGGTACAATGCCGATTAGAAGGGCCGCGCGGGACACGAAAAAAAATTCTGCCGTTATCAATCTACAATCCGTAATTTTCGCCCATGGAAAAGCAGGATTTGATTGCGGGTTTCGACCCCAATGAACCGGCGCTGAACAACGGGTTGTTCGGCTTGCCTTTTGACGCAGAGCAAAGTGATATCCATGTGTTGCCCGCCCCTTGGGAGGTAACGGTGAGTTATGGAAGCGGTACTGCAGCGGGACCTGAAGAAATCTTGAACGCTTCGGCACAGGTGGACCTCTACGATGCCAAATACCCAAAAGGGTGGCAGCAGGGTATGTTCATGTTGGAGGAAGATGAGCGATGGCGGAAAACGGGTGAGGGTTTGAGAGAATTGGCACTAGAATACCTCCACGCTTTAGAAATCGATGAAGTTGGGACTGAAGAAGAAAAGTCACTGGACCAAATCAATGACAAGTGTACCGCCTTTCACCTTTGGGTGGAAAAGCGCATTGGCCAAATCCTGGATCAAGGGAAAAAGGCGGTGTTGCTCGGAGGCGATCACAGCACATCGCTTGGCGCTATTCGTGCACACAAGTCGAAATTTGGTGATTTCGGCATCCTACAAATAGATGCTCATGCAGATTTGCGCCCGGCTTATGAGGGCTTTACCTACTCGCACGCGAGCATCATGTACAATGTGCTGAAAGAGCAGCTGGCCACAGGATTGACCATCGTTGGTTTGCGCGATTACTGTCACCAAGAGGCCGATTTTATTGAGAGCGATCCACGCATTCATGCGTTCACGGACCAAGAGGTGAAGGCGGCGCGTTTTGAAGGAAAGAATTGGGCCGACCAAGTGGCTGAGATCATCGCCACACTGCCACAGCAAGTATATTTGAGCTTTGATATCGATGGACTCAATCCATCGCTTTGTCCAAACACCGGCACCCCTGTGCCTGGCGGTATGGAACTGGAAGAAGTCGTGTATCTGATCGATGCTGTGAAGGCGTCGGGACGTACCCTTATTGGGATGGATTTAGTGGAAGTGAGCCCGGGAGAAGATGAGTGGGATGCCAATGTGGGTGCCCGTGCATTATATACCCTATCTAACCGCTTGTCCTAAGGTCTTATTCCAAAGAAAGAGCGTAACTTTGCTCAAATTCTTAAGCGCAGATTTGCTATGAAATTCGGTGTCATCACCTTCCCAGGGTCAAATTGTGACCAAGACATGATTTACGTATTGGAAACCATCATGGGTTACGAAACTGTGAGCCTATGGCATAAAGACACCGACCTGCAAGGGGTGGATTGTGTGGTGCTTCCTGGAGGGTTCTCTTATGGAGATTACTTGCGCAGTGGTGCCATCGCGAAGATGAGCCCTATCATGCAAAGCGTCATCGAATTTGCCAATAACGGCGGGTACGTTTTGGGCGTTTGTAACGGTTTCCAAATCCTTACCGAAAGTGGATTGTTGCCAGGGGCATTGCGCCACAACAACAGCCATAAATTCATCTGCAAAAACGTGTTCATCAAACCTGCATCAAAGACTGCAGGGATCAGCGCAGACCTAGACCACAGCAAAGGCTACAAGATTCCTATTGCACACGGGGAAGGAAACTACTACTGTTCGGCAGAGACGCTGGCAGAGCTGAAGGCGAACGATCAAATCATCTTCCAGTACTGTACGAAAGATGGTGAAGTGACCGAAGCTGTGAACCCTAATGGTACTTTGGAGAATATTGCCGGGGTATGTAATGCGGGTAAAAACGTCTTTGGAATGATGCCGCACCCTGAGCGTGCCGCTGATGAAGAACTCAACAACCAAGACGGTCTTGCTTTGTTTAAGAGCATGATCGCACATATGGAATTGGTATAAATTCCAACGCTCTGAAACTAAAAAACCCGGGCGCTGCGCGCCCGGGTTTTTTATGCCCTAAAGTTTTCTCCTCCTACTGCAGGATTAATGGGATATGTGTGCTGGTGCCATCCTGAATAGTTTGGACAATGTACGCCCCGCGAGCCCACTGCTGGACATCGATGGCCGTACGCTGTTCTACCCATTGGTTGTACACCTCGCGGCCAGAGGCGTCGAGGATGCGGATTTGGGCGCTTCCAGGGAGGGCAATGTTTACCTGCGTTTGAGCGGGGTTTGGATAGATCTCCAAGCCGTTCAACAGCTCTTCGTCTAGGCCAATGTTAACCACCGTGTAGGCGTCTGATACATTCGAACAAAGGATGTTCGAGAAGATGCGCACGTAGTAGGTACCATTGGCTGTCGGTAAGTAGGTAGCGGAGGTGGCTCCAGAAATTGGATCCATGTTATCATCTAACCACTCGTAGGTAAAGGTACCTGCTGGAGTAGCGGCTTCAAGCTCACCCGTGGTCGGGTTCTGACTCACCGTCGGTTGTGATGGTGCCGCCTGTACGCTAATAGCGCGCTTCTTCGTGTTCGTACATCCTGTAGTGGCATCCGTATAGGCGTAGTAGACCCAGTGCGACCCTACTCCGGCTACGGATGGGAAAATGGAATCATTGGTAATACCCGTTCCCGAGTAAATTCCTCCGGCCGGTTGACCGCCCGAAAGGGCTTGTGGACCATCAAGCTCACAAACATAGCCCTGTGACCCGAGGCTTACTTGAGGACGAGCATTGACGGTGAAAGTGGTAGAATCCATTACTGTAGGATTTGCCACACAGTCGTCTGAGCTGATCATCCGCACGGTAAGGACATCCCCATCTGCGAACTGGTTGGCGTAGGTCGTCGTATTGGAAGCAACAACAGTACCGTTGAGCAGCCAATCGATAGACGGGCTCATACCTCCGTTCGTGAAGGTGGCAGTGGCAGAGGCGCTATCGCCATTACATAAGGTAGATGCCGATACCGCCATCGAAACAGCCGCCGAAGGTGCCGTCACGATGGTGATGTAATTTGTCAATAATACGGAATCAATACCCGCTGCATTTGAAACCACGAGTTTGACATCGTAAGTGCCTGCATTTGCATAGGTCACCGTTGGGTTCGCCGCCGTCGAGGTCGCTGGAGTACCGCCTTGGAAAGACCATAGACGCACTGTTGGAGCCGGCGCCGAATAATCGTAGAACGTTACAGATTTACCCGTACAAGCCGCAGTATCGCCTCCGAAGGCAGCCACTGGCGCTACTTGGGCCTGACCGCTAATATTGATATTATCTAGGAAGGTGTTATTACCATAACCATTCACGGCAACGAACTTCACTCGAATACCGCTCTTGCCACTGTAGGCATCAAGATCAATGGTCGGACACGTAACCGAGCTTGAACCGTGACACCAGTAGGTAGAATCTGCCGGTGCAAAAGAAGAAGTGATCGCTCCTGCAGTAGTGAAGGAAGCATCTGTGGCATCGTATGCCGCCACTTCGTTCCAAGTCGAACCACAATCATCACTTACATACACCAACAAGCTATCTGAATACCCGCTGGAATAGTATGCAGAAGCATATTCAAAGCTCATGCTCACGAGAGTGTCGTTCGAGAAATCAAGGGCAGGTGAAATCAGTTCATCGCGCTGACCTGATCCACTGTAGGAATAGTGATTCATGAACATTCCAACCGAACCAGGGCTGGTCCCGTTCAAAGTCGTTGAGGCCCAAGTAATACCACCATCAAGATTATCGATTTCCCAACCGCTCAATCCGTTTTCAAAATCTTCCACAAACGGCAGCGCTGCGCCGCCTACAGAGATCGCTTGGAATACCGTGGTATCGTCAGAGCCGTAGGCGTTCGTTGCGGTGAGGGTGACCGTATATTCTCCTGTAGCCGAGAAAACAACCTGTGGGTTTTGAGACGAATCCGTTGTACCGTTCACATAGCTGAAGGTAGATGGGCTGATTTGCCATTGCCAGCTTGTGGTCAAGCCTTGGCTTTGGTCAATTAATGAAATGGTATCCGTGGTGCCACATGGTGCCGCTGGATCTGCCATAAATGCCGCTACAGGTGGCGCGGCGCTTCCCGCCATAAGCGGACTCTGCCATACTCCACGGCCGTAGGTTCCAATACGCAATAGATCATCATCTTCATAGACTTCAAAATCTACGACAATCACGTTCGGCAGGTTTTTATTGTAGCTCACCCAGTTCGAAAATGCTGCGCTGTGGTAGTACACACCGATATCCGTTCCGACGTAAATGCCGTCAGACGACCCGCTCTCGAAGGTCACACAGTTCGCAGGAATATTTGGCAATCCCGAGCTTAGGTTCGACCAAGTCTGACCGCCATTGAAAGATTCCATCACCTTCTTATTACTGGTATATCCGCTGATAGAAATGACAATGTGCTGCTCGTCGTCCGGATCAATAGCGACGCCAGAAATATTATGTGGAGAAGGGCTCAAACCACCGCTTGGGGTGATGTTTGACCAAGAACTACCGCCATTAGTACTCTTGAAAATATTACTGTTGACCAGCACATAGATATAGTTCGTGTTCGACGGGGCGATTTCGAATTCATCAATATTCGACCCACCGCTCACATTCGATGAAGAAGTAGCGGTCCATGAGGCACCCGCATTGGTCGATTTCCATAATTTATCAAACCCAGCGTAGATGGTGTTTCCATTGACCGGATCCACATTAAATGGCGTTACCCAGTTCCCCGAACCCGATGGGCTCAAGGTGTTGATGGCCGAGAAGAATCCTCCACCGTTAGTGCTCTTGTAGAAATCTCCATAGTAGATGGAGGTGTACATGATGTTATCATTAGTTACATCCACGCCATTGTCCATACCGTCTCCGCCAGTGACACGGCTCCACGAAGACGAACTGCGAAGGTGGGATCCATTATCCTGTGCGCCCGCTAAAATAACGGTTGTATCCGAGGTACTCTGTGAGATTTTATAGTACTGGGTAATATTCATGCCGTCGTTCAAGTGACTCCACGAACTACCGCCATTGGCCGTTTTATAGACTCCGCCATCGGTTCCTACGTACAACTGAGAAGTTCCAGGACGGAATGAGGCGTGGTGGTGGTCTGCGTGCACAAAAGGAATGGATCCGGCACCATACCAGTGACCGACGATAGACCAATTGGCCCCGCCATTCGTACTCTTCCAAATATTCACCCCTCCCACGTAAATGGTGTTCTCGTTCAAAGGGTCACACGCAATGCTCAAATCATACCAAGCCTGGCCGCCCGAACCACCGCCCGTTGAAGACCAACCCATGATGTTTGGTGTAGAACTCATCAACGACCAGTTTGAACCTCCGTTTGTCGAGCGGTACAAGCCACCAAAGCCATAGTTACTATCGCCAAAAACGGCATAGAGCAGCCCAGGTACTGAGCTCACAGCAACCTCACAACGATATACACCAGATGTTGGCAGTCCGTTTGACATTTGGGTCCAAGAATCGCCTGCGTTTACAGAACGGTAGACCTTAGGACTTGAGCCAGAAGTAGTGGCAAACAACGTATCGCCATGGCCCATGTGCACGCCGTAGAACGATCCAGATTGCTCTAAGCTGAAGGTCTGGCCATAATTTGTACTGCGGTAGATTCCGCCATTCGTAGCCGCAACTATAATATTGGTACTATCAGGGTGTACCACCACCCGGCCGATGCGGTAATTATTGCTGACGTTGAATGACAAGCCCGTGGCCGACCAGGTCACCCCACCGTCTACGGATTTCATCAATCCAAAGCTGTAAGTATCGGCTGCATCGCGGTCCCCGGTGGCCAGATACATAGTGTCGGGATGTTGTGGGTCGATGGCCAAATCACTAACTCCAATGTTGGTCAACTCGTCTGTAAAGGTTTGCCAAGTTTGTCCGTCGTCGTAGCTCACCCACAGACCTCCAGCCGGCGCGCCTGCATAGATGGTATCGTTGTGTTGAGGGTGGAAGGCCACATTGTTGATGCGGCCAATTCCATCACCGGAGGGTGCGTCAAACGGACCGGCAGGACGCCAATCTCCATATTCATTAGAGCCTGATTGGCTCTGAATGGCATTGTACAAAACACTTGGATGAGGACGAACGCCCGTTTCACCCACGCGCTGGCCCATCATATATTCCCAACGCTTGAACTGCTTCCAACCGTGTCCTTTTTCATACGGCTTGCCGGCAAATTCAGATTCGAATTTATCCACCACAGTATGGAAGTTCACGCGGTAATCCTGCATGGCTTCCACCCATGTCATGTTTTCTATTTCACTGGGAGTCAGTCTATTATTTGAACTGTTTTGAGCAGTGGCGAAAAAAGCAGCGGCAGAAAAGGTAAACGATAGTAAAAGTTTACGTAGCATAGGGATGTGTTAAGAACCCTAAAGCTACAAAAAGTGTACCGCATGATTGACTAATAGGGTCAAGTCTTAATCAATGTGAAATCTGAATTGTATAGTGATTACTAAAGTCCTCTCCAATTAATGTAATGATATAGCTACCAGATGCGTACGATTTTACGTCTAGTTTAATAATGGAATCATTCGAAACTGGCTTTTCTCTTAAGAGCATCCTACCATCCGCCGAAGAAATAGTCATATATACCTCTCCAGTATAATCTGTTTTGTCAATCAATACGTAACCGTCAGCGGGGTTAGGATATATCTGAATTTTCGGCTGTAGAAGTT
>JAKMGS010000046.1:8152-12377 GCA_022424815.1 Schleiferiaceae bacterium
TATTATATGAACTGTTTTGAGCAGTGGCGAAAAAAGCAGCGGCAGAAAAGGTAAACGATAGTAAAAGTTTACGTAGCATAGGGATGTGTTAAGAACCCTAAAGCTACAAAAACCGGGCCTTACTTTTCCTCCGGATTCGCAGTAGAAACAAGGTATAGCTCATTGAGCTGTGCCTCGTCGATAGTCGCAGGTGCATCAATCATTACATCGCGGCCCGCATTATTTTTCGGAAACGCTATGAAATCACGGATGACCTCAGCACCGCCTAGGATGGCTACCAATCGGTCAAAACCAAAGGCCAAACCACCGTGCGGAGGTGCACCGTATTCAAAGGCACTCATCAAGAACCCGAACTGCTTCTCTGCTTCTTCCTTGCTGAATCCAAGCAAATCAAACATGCGGCTCTGTAATGCTCGGTCGTGGATACGAATAGAGCCCCCACCAATCTCGTTTCCGTTCAATACAAGGTCATAGGCATTAGCGCGAACGTTTCCTGGATCTGTATCAATCAAGGCGATATCCTCGGGCTTTGGAGAAGTAAATGGATGATGCATCGCGTGGTAACGCTCTGTTTCATCGTCCCATTCCAATAGTGGGAAGTCCATCACCCACAATGGTGCAAAGACCTCAGGATTTCTTAGGCCCATTTCCTCTGCGATGTGAAGACGCAATTCAGAAGTTGCCTTGCGCGTCAAACGCTCTTCACCGGCCAAAATCAGGATTAAGTCGCCCGGCTTTGCGTCCGCAGCTTTTGCCCATGCAGCCTGCTGCTCTTGCGTATAGAATTTATCTACAGAGCTCTTGTACGTGCCGTCTTCATTGACTTTACAGTACACCATGCCCTTCATGCCTATGTCTGGACGCTTTACCCAATCGGTCAACTTATCGATCTGCTTACGCGTCCATTCTGAAGCACCTGGAACAGCAATTCCCAACACAGTTTCAGCTTGGTCAAAGACCATAAAACCGAGATTTTGAGTTAGTGCATTTAGGTAGGCCAATTCCATTCCAAAGCGAATGTCCGGTTTATCATTTCCGTAGCGCTCCATGGCCTCTGCATAGGTCATTCTCGGAACGCTATCAATGGCTACACCTTTGACCTCTTTCAACAAATGAAGTAGCAGCCCCTCAAAGGTGTTCAAGATATCTTCCTGCTCTACGAAGGCCATTTCACAGTCAATCTGTGTAAACTCTGGCTGACGGTCTGCACGTAAATCTTCGTCGCGGAAGCAACGTGTAATCTGGTAGTACTTGTCGTAACCACTAACCATCAACAATTGCTTGAAGGTCTGCGGGCTTTGCGGCAAAGCATAGAACTTGCCCTCTTGCATTCGCGAAGGCACCACGAAATCGCGTGCACCCTCTGGCGTAGACTTGATCAAGAACGGGGTTTCAATATCCATAAACCCTTGCTCGTCCAAATACTTACGTACCTCGATGTTCACTCGGTTACGCAACGCCAAATTGCGCTGTAACGGACCGCGACGCAAATCCAAGTAGCGGTACTTCATACGAAGCTCCTCACCACCATCACTTTCTTCTTCAATAGTAAATGGAGGCGTCTTCGCAGCATTGAGCACCTTTAGCTTCGCGCTCTTGATCTCCACATCACCGGTAGGCATATTGGCATTCTTACTGTGACGCTCGATCACCTCACCTTCAATCTGTACCACCCACTCGCGACCTAGCTTTCTCGCCTCCTGCAATAAGGTTGCATCCCATTCTTCATTGAACGCAACTTGTGTGATGCCGTAGCGGTCGCGCAAGTCCAAAAAGGTCATCCCGCCCAATTCTCTCGAGCGTTGTACCCAACCTGCCAAGGTTACTGTTTGTCCGATATGAGATGCGCGCAATTCGCCGCACGTGTGAGATCTGTACATGTCTTACTTCTTTGAACCGCAAAAATAGCCAAACTTGTGGGGCAAATCCCTATTTTGCATGGAAGATGCTATCAATGAACGATCACGAGAGATTTATGCGTGCCGCCATCGCGGAAGCCCGCATTGCCGCTGAGGTTGGCGAGGTTCCTGTCGGCGCCGTATTGGTAGCCGGAGGTAAAATTATCGCCCGCACCCACAACCTCACCGAACGATTGGTCGATGTCACTGCCCATGCAGAGATCCAGGCGATCACCGCAGCCAGCAGCTACTTGGCATCCAAATACCTCAACAAATGCACCTTGTATGTAACCCTAGAGCCCTGCCCCATGTGTGCCGGCGCTATGTTCTGGTCACAAATTGGCACTGTCGTATATGGCGCTTCTGATGAAAAGCGAGGCTTTGCCCTACACGGAGGTGCACTGCATCCTAAAACCAAGATCATCACCGGTATTCTCGCAGAAGAATGCGGCCAAATCATGAGCGATTTCTTCGCCGCCAAACGCAAATAATATGGTTCTAAGCACCTTCGACACCGTCGTTCTCATTGCTTTATTGCTTCTCACCATTTCAGTAGGCCTATACTTTGGTCGCAGTAAAAAGAAAAGCTTGAGCGAATACTTCCTCGGGGGACGAAACCTTCCTTGGTACATCGCAGGAATCTCTATGATTGCAACCACCTTCGCCGCAGATACCCCTTTGGCCGTTACAGAACTGGTCGGACAATACGGCATCAGCGGTAACTGGTTGTGGTGGAACCTCCTTGCGGGCGGTATGCTCACCACTGTTTTCTTTGCCCGATTATGGCGGAGAAGCGGCCTCTCCACTGAAGTCGAGTTTATCGAGTTTCGTTATTCCGGACGCCCCGCAGCAATCCTACGCGGATTCAAGTCCATCTACCTCGGCGCCTTCATGAATGTGCTGATTATGGGCTGGGTGAACGTTGCTATGATCACTCTACTCCAAGGCTTTTTCGGCATTAGCGAACAACAAGCATTCCTATGGACTGGCGCAGCCCTTATTGGAGTGGTAGTATACGTTAGCATCAGTGGCCTCAAAGGGGTCGTCTACACCGATGTGTTCCAATTCTTTTTGGCCATGACAGGCTCTATCACCCTAGCCGTCTATGTATTGCGTGCGCCAGAAATTGGAGGCCTCGATGGCTTGAGAAATGCACTCCCTGACGAGACTTTTAGCTTCTTGCCTCGCGTTGGCAATGGTGAAGATTCTGGACAGACTTACCAATTAGGATTAGCCTCATTTTTAGCTTTCTTCGGAATGGTTTGGTGGACCTCTTGGTACCCAGGCGCTGAACCTGGAGGCGGCGGTTACAGTGCACAACGTATGCTGGCCACCAAGAACGAGAAAGATTCGTTATTGGCCAGTGCTTTGTTCCAAATAGGCCATTATGCCATACGCCCCTGGCCTTGGATCATTGTTGCCCTCAGCGCCATCGTTTTGTACGGCAATGGCGGAGACCTCAGCAGTAATACACCGGCTTTCATTACCTACGAGTGTATGACAGGCCAGGTAAACTGCGTACCACTTACCGCTTCGCAACAAGCTGAATACCAAGAGTGGATAGCGGAATGGGAGCCCATCTACGGAGACAGATTAGCCGAGGCCCTTAAATACCAACGAGATTACCGCTTTGGCTACATATTCATCATGCGAGACTTTCTCCCGAAGGGAATTTTAGGAATGCTCCTGGCCTCCTTATTCGCCGCCTACATGTCGACCATGTCCACCCAGCTTAATTGGGGCACCTCCTATCTTGTGAATGACTTCTACCTGCGATTCATTTCGCCTAATGCTAAGCGCAAAAAAAGTCTGAACATATCAAGATTACTCACCGTAGTCCTCGCCATCATCGGACTATACATCACCCATCTCATTGACAGCATCGCAGGGGTCTGGCAGTTCATTATGGAATGTGGTGCAGGACTGGGACTCGTCCTGATTTTAAGATGGTATTGGTGGCGCATCAATGCTTGGGCAGAAATCACTGCGACCATTGCGCCTTTTCTAGCCTATGCCATTGCGCATTACGGATTAGCCTGGGCCTTCCCAAATTCCTTTTTCTTCACAGTAGGTTTCACCACCGTTGCATGGATTAGTGCTATGTACCTGACTTCCCCAGAATCAAATGTCACCTTGGTTGAATTCTACCAAACAGTTCGTCCGGGAGGCGCCTGGAAACCCGTAGCTTGGAAGGTGGAGAAAAATGAAGCAATAAAGCCACCGTCTTCCTTAAGATTATTGATGTACTGGCTCTTTGGTATTGCGGTAGTTTATGGCGCACTCTTCGGCGTCGGTGCGCTACTATTTGGATAAAAAAATCCCCGATG
>JAKMGS010000138.1 GCA_022424815.1 Schleiferiaceae bacterium
TTCGAAGCGTAGGTAGGCCGGGGCCAATTATTTTAAGTTGGCATTGATCGGAATGGTATACTGGATTCGGACCGGCTTCCCATCATAGGTGGCCGGGATCATGGTAGGTAGTGCACGCACTGCACGAATGGCTTCAGCATCCAACAAAGCATCCAGTCCTTTGACCACCGTGACGTTGCTGATACTTCCGTCACTTTCTACCACAAAATTCACGTAGATCTTGCCTTCCACCCCCAGCGAACGAGCTGCTTCTGGGTACTTGTATTCATCTGCCAAGTAGCTTGCCAATGTGTTATTGAAACATTCAAATTCCCTATCGGCATCCTGAATGTACTCGCAACCAGCATAACTGGCATTCTTCAACCCACCTTGCGGCTTTTTCGCACCACATCCAATCAGTAAAACCATTGCGGCTATGACCGCCAAAACTTTTTTCATAGGTCCCAGGTATATTGTCGTGAATATACGACTTCGACCACTGCCTGCGGAAGTGCGCCAAAAGCAAAAACCCACCTTCGAGTGAACTCGTGGGGAGTGGCCTGCGTCGCCTTCGGTGTGCTCGCCCTTTCCCTGCCCACGGAGCAGTGCCCGGTAAGACCTTCCATTGGCTTCGGCATATTCAGAACACACGTTTGGAGTCACGTGATATTCCTATGTCTACATCTTCAATGATACAGGAATCTTATCCTAAAAGCTTTAAACTAATAGTAACGGCGCAGATCGTAGATTTTACCGTTAGAAGATGAGCTGAGTTCTATTAGAACACGTCTGGTTTTAGAATCCCATACTACATCACCATCGTTACCTTGGAAAGAAACTGTGGCATCTTTGCTCACTCCGCGACAACATGATCCTGAACCTACTCTAGGGCCTACACCGATTTCCACCAATCCCTTTCCGTTTCCTCGAATTTTGAAGGAAATTGACGCCACGTTCTCTTCAACTTTTATAGCTTTTTCAAAAGGCGAGAAATTTGACGATAGATTGTTAGCAGCAGTCTCCGAATAATTTGACGCTCCAAAAACCAGAACAAAGCTCAAGAGCAGTTTTTTTAAGTTTTTCATGATTTAAAGTTTGGTTTACGAGGTTAAGATAAGGCAATTCAGTCACTCTTTCCCGGCACAAATGAAACTACATGTAAACTTCAATCGGGAAGCGCCTCAGTTACAGCGAGTATGGACAATTACATCGATGCTATACTAAGAAACCCTTTGAAGGAAACTTCAGAGGGTTTCTTAGTACCTGAGAGGGAATGGCCTGTGCCGCCTTCGGCGGCTCGTCTTTCCCTACCGACAGAGCATTACCCTCAAGGTTTCGACCACTGCCTGCGGCAGTGCGCCAAAAGCAGAAAACCCACCTCCGAGTAAACTCGAGGTGGGTTTTCTTTGCTTTTTTCGGCAGCGCGAACGCTGCTCGAAACCTTGTACCTGAGGGGGGAATCGAACCCCCACTCTGTTGCCAGAACTGGATTTTGAATCCAGCGCGTCTACCAATTCCGCCACTCAGGCATTTCAGCGAATTAGGACGGCAAAAATAAAGGCGTTTTGTTATTCTCCTAACATTTCCTGAAAGTTTTTTAATCCACCCGTGAAAACAAGATGTTTTTGTCTTCTTTTAATTACATTTGCACCCCTCTTCGGAGGTGCTGAATAAGCGATAAGTATACTGATACACAGATAAGATGCTACCAGAAGCGAAAATATTTGCCGGACGTCACACCATGGAACTTGCTAGAAAAATTGCAGCAAGCTATGGGATTCCTATGGGAAATGTGATTATCACTGATTTCAGTGATGGTGAATTTGTGCCTTCATTTGAAGAAACAGTTCGTGGAAATCGCGTCTTTTTAATTCAGAGTACAAACCCACCTGCGGACAACCTGATGGAGTTGTTGATGCTATGTGATGCCGCTAAGCGTGCTAGCGCGAAGCACATTACTGCTGTCATCCCTTATTTCGGTTTGGCCCGTCAGGATCGCAAAGACAAACCAAGAGTACCCATAGGCGCTAAGTTGGCCGCGAATTTGTTGATGGCTGCAGGAGCCACTCGTGTAATGACGATGGATCTTCATGCCGATCAAATTCAAGGTTTCTTCGAGGTGCCGGTGGATCACTTGTACAGCTCAGCGTTGTTTATCAAGGACATCGAAGCGATGAAATTGGACAACCTATGTATTGCATCACCTGATATGGGTGGCGCAAAGAGAGCTCACGCTTACGGCAGCAAACTAGGAGCTGAAGTGGTTATTTGCTACAAGCAACGCAAAAAAGCCAACCAGATTGATAAGATGACCGTGATCGGTGATGTAGAAGGCATGAATGTTATTCTTGTTGACGACATGGTAGATACAGGAGGCACCTTAGTAAAGGCCGCTGAAATGTTGAAAGAAAAAGGTGCGAAGTCGGTACGAGCTTATTGTACCCACGGTGTACTTAGTGGTCCAGCTTACGATAGAGTTGGCGGGAGCACACTAGAGGAATTGGTCATCACTGATACCATCCCTCAAACAAAAGAAAACCCAAAGGTCCGCGTGATCTCAGTCGCTGATATGTTTGCGAACGTGATGAAGAATGTTCACCACCACCAAAGCATCTCAGGACACTTTATAATGTAATACTTCAATAAACTAGATCAGATGAAGTCTGTTGAAATTCAAGGAACCCCAAGAACCGAAGTTGGTTCTAAATACGCCCAAGCAGAGCGCAAAGCAGGTAATGTACCTTGTGTGATTTATGGTGGCGAAGCACCCGTTCACTTTTCTGCGCCAGCATTAGCGTTCAAATCGCTAGTGTACACACCAGAGGCGAAAACTGCAACAATTACTGTAGAAGGTAAGACCGTTGAAGCGGTAATTCAAGACATGCAATTCCACCCAGTAACGGATGCCCTAATGCACATTGACTTTATCCAGTTGGTGGAAGGTAAGGCCGTAACCATGAACATTCCCGTTGTATTGAACGGTCAAGCACGTGGTGTATTGAACGGTGGTAAACTGAAAATGGTACTTCGTACGTTGAGCGTTCGTGCATTGCCAAATGAATTGCCTGACAACATTCAATTGGACATTACCAACTTGCGTATTGGTAAATCTATTCGCGTAAGTGATGTAGTTCCTTCAGGATACGAAATCTTGAACTCGGATACTGCTGTAATCGTTACCGTTAAGAAAGCACGTGGTGCAATGGATGACGAAGACGAGGACGAAGAAGGTGCTGCTGAAGAAGGCGGTGCTGAAGCTGCTGCGGAAGCTCCTGCTGAGGCTGCAGAATAATTCGTACTTTTTCGGGTATGAAAAAGTTCCTCATTGTCGGTTTGGGCAATCCCGGAGCCGAGTATGAGAATACCCGTCACAATATTGGATTTTTAACATTGGACGCCTTTGCCAAGGCGTCCAATGTTGTTTTTGAGCCTGGGCGCTACGCGCTCGTGGCAGAAACCAAGATCAAAGGAAGATCTTTCCGGTTGGTCAAACCCACCACTTTTATGAACCTTAGCGGCAATGCGGTCCGCTATTGGATGCAGGAAGAGAACATACCCATAGAGAATGTTCTTGTCGTACTCGACGATTTGGCCTTGCCCTACGGTTCTATTCGCATTCGCCGCAAAGGGTCGGATGCGGGGCACAATGGATTGAAGGACATTCAAGCAAAATTGGGTCGTGCAGATTACCCCCGCCTTCGCTTTGGCATCGGGGACAATTTCTCCAAGGGTCGACAAGTAGATTATGTGCTAGGCGAATGGACCGCCGAAGAGCAGAAAGACTTGCCAGCATTGCTTGAACACTGCGTGAAAGCGTGCCAAAGTTTTGGCTTAGCAGGATTGAGTTTAACCATGAACCAATTCAACAAAAAATGACCAAGGCCGATCGCATTCTGGCCTTCTACAACGCACTCGAGTTCCACCGTTCTTACCTCGATGAGGATCTTGATGTCCTCAACCCCTTTGAGGGAGCCAGCCCTGAGCAAGAGCAGGCGCTAAGCGGGTTTTACCACAAATTTTACAGCGACGAGAAACCACGTAACCTCATCCTTGGAATCAATCCAGGTCGCCTCGGCGCTGGCGCCACGGGCATTCCTTTTACCGACACCAAACGGCTGATTGAATGCGGCATTCCTTTCGAAAGTTTCTCGACGCACGAGCCTAGTTCAGTCTTCGTATATGAGGCCATTGATGCCTTCGGGGGTCCGAAAAAGTTCTATGACCAATTCTTTATTGGCTCCGTATGCCCCTTAGGCTTTGTGATGCGCAAAAACGGGAATTGGATCAACTTCAACTATTACGACCGTACGAGTTTTGCCAATGCTCTAGCGCCGTATTTGCTCAAGCAGATTCAAAAGCAAATTGAATTAGCCGGGAAAAATAAACGCATCATTGTTTTTGGCACCGGGAAGAATTTAAAGTTCCTGCAAAAGCTCAACGAGGAGTACAACTTCACTCCGGAGCTCGTAGCCTTGGAGCACCCAC
>JAKMGS010000047.1:0-3081 GCA_022424815.1 Schleiferiaceae bacterium
TGCCTTGGTTCCATAATCCTGGATGATTATCTATTACTAATTCCTGAGTAGTCGTTTCAAAACTTGGACGACTCAAACCCAGAATTATAGAAAGTATGATTAAGGTTCTCAATGCGAGCACAATCAGATCTCTAACTTTCTGTCGGCGGCGTTCACTGGTCTTAAATGTGTTGAGCCACATTAAAGACGGAATGGGCGTAGGTTTTCGAGGACGCTTACCCATCAAATGAATAAGGGTGGGCAGCAGAGCGAGGGGCAGGGCCCATAATATGGCAGGAGATTCGAAAATCATTCTTTGAGTTTGGCCCCTACAAGGGTTATGGGCAAATGCTCTGGTGAAGTATTCAAATCCAAGGTTCCGATGACCGTAATGACTTGGTCCGTGATAAGATCCACTGGGCGTTCAAACTCTAATTCCATCACGCTCTCAGGTCCCGCAGCACCGCAGAAAAAGCAGCTTGAAAAAGGAAAGGCGCTCAATGCATAAATTTGGTCGACAGGGTCTAGAACGATGGCGTATCCCGTGATTTTCATTTCATTTCCGTCCCAATTCGCTCGTTGTTCTGGAGTCCATTGAGGGACTTGGACCCAAGAGGCCGTGCCTTCATCGTACACTTCAGTGAAATCGATTTGCTCGAGGGAACTCCAGGACAGTCTCTCTTGCGCAAAACTGCAGAAACCAATGAAGAATAGCGCTATGGTCAAACCTGTTCTCATCCGTGGAATTCTGCTTGTTGAATGATGAAAAACAATCGGTAGGGGTCGTCATCGTTGAATACGAGGATGCCCTTAATCACGACGAATTGGTCCGTGACTAAATGATCCGGCTGATGTATAAAGACCAATTCCACTACGGTATTCGGCGCCGCATTTCCGCAGAAAAAACAGCTCGAGAAAGCGTAACGGCTCAACGCATATTGCTTGGTCGCCACATCTACAGGTACCAAATACCCTTGTAGCACTACCTCCTGATTCTTATAACTGTCCAGCCAAGAAGGGAATTGGGGTGCATACAATCCTTCTGGAGTCGTGCTGTAGGGCACAGCCAACAAATCCCAAGACACCACCTTCTGTCCCCAAGCCGTGACTTGAAGGCCGGCAGCCATCACGATGACCCAAGCCCAATTTCTCATGACTTTCTCAGTTTAATCCATAACAATCCCACACCTAAAGTCACGGTCACCAACATTGCCAACCATTCCTCAACTATTGGCGCCACACCGATCATCCCTTGAATAATCAATTCTGAGCCTAACAATCCCAAAATCATAAGCGCCACTACATTGCCAAAGACCTGTACAAATATTGTTGCGGGACTCCCGTGGTGGTTTCGCAAAAAGGCAATGGTATTGCGTTCCGAATGGTAGAGGTTTGAGATGTAGGCGATAAACAAAAGGATTACTCCAGTGGCGATGATCCAAGACCAGCGAGTTGCCTGATCAATGGTGGGTTGCCATTGTTTCTGCAACTGACCGAAAATGAATACTGGGAAAGCCCCTTGTTCGTCCGTACGCTGACTGATAATATTTGGCAGCATGAGCATTGCCGCCTTTGACTTCAACTTCAACATCACCGAGGTGTAGGATAGCTCCGCACTATGGTGCAACTCCCAATAGGTTTGAGGCACTGTGAACATGGCACTTTTATCGGCGCTGCGTTTGGCTTCCACAATCCCTACTACTTCTAGTGGATGTTCATGCGATTCGCCCCGCGAATCGCTGCCGTGTGCCGATGTAAGACTAGAACCAATACCCACCTGAAGCTGATCAGCCAAGGCAGCATCCAAAACTACTTCGCCTGAAGCAACCGGCAAATGTCCTTCCTTCAATGTTAGATCGAACCAGGGATAGTAGGAACTGTCCGTACCCACCAATGGATGACCTTGCACATTGTCGCCTAAGGCAATAGGGGTCGCCGTTTTCACAAGAGGATGCCCTTCCCAAAACTCATAGGTGGCCGCTGAAATATTGCCCGTAGGGTTTTCAAGTCTATATAAACTGCTCGCTACAATTTGAATAGGACTTCCCTTGTAACCGACAATCAAGTCGACTTGGGACGCACTCTCTTCCCATTGGTGGAAGATATAATGCTCCATCGCACGAGGAGCCTTGATGAATACTCCCGTGATGAAGGCCAGTACCCAGACAATGAGCAGAGCAGCCCATTTGCGTTTCCATTGCATCAACCATAAACTCATAACGTAAGCGTTTTTGCATGGTTGAATCTATCTTTCATACGCTGGTCGTGAGTGACTGCATAAATCCTGCCCTGAGGATGAGCGATTAACCATTGATCTAAGAGTTCACAAGCCTTCTCGGCCCAATCATCGTCTAGTGCACTCGTAGGCTCGTCCAATAATAGGATCGAAGCGCCTTGGTTCATGGCGAGCACGAGGGCGAATCGTTGCAACTGACCTATGCTGAGCTGATGTGGAAATCTGTGTAATAAGGGTCCAATTCCTAAAGCAACGGCATCCCGCTCAAAACCATCTCCCGCCTTCATGGATAATTGCTCCTTCATCGTGGCATATTCAATCCATTGCGGGTGTTGCGGCATGAGCGCTGTTACCCCTTCTAAGGTTGGTTTATCTTGTGCCTTTTGAGCCCCGTGAAGCACCCGAAGTAAGGTGGTTTTGCCGGTGCCTGAAGCCCCTGTAATCAAGTGAAGGCCTGCACTGAGATCAAGTGAAGGGTAGGAGATGCTATGTTCTTTGAATGTGACGATCATAACAACCAATCCACAATGCAAAAAATCGGGATAGCGATTGTATAAATTAATTTTATAATCATTCCAGTAAATAGTCCCAATACGGCCATCAATGAGCTCTTGAGACTTTTTGCAACATCTCTATTTTTGGTGAAATCTCCTATAAATGCACCTAGTAGGGCACCTATAATCATATAAGGACCTGTAATCAAACCCAATAATAAACCGATCGTCGCTCCGTAAGCTGCTCGCTTAGAACCACCTCCAAGTTTTGTTAAAATTGATGGCAGAAAATAATCGGCAACAAAAACAACTACACCCAGAATTACAGCAATCCATAACCAGAATGAAAAATTGTCTTGATCATACATGTAG
>JAKMGS010000047.1:3091-12271 GCA_022424815.1 Schleiferiaceae bacterium
AAAAATATTATCAGAATAAGTATTTCCATGAGGTTAAATATACAATAGATTTACCCCTATGAAGTATGTGGTCGTAGATATCGAAACAACCGGCGGAAAGCCCAACGGCAATGGGATTACGGAGATCGGTATCGTACACGTCGAGCACAAAAAGATCACCCACCAGTGGTCCACCTTCATCAACCCGTTACAATCCATTCCCTACAACATCCAAATGCTCACGGGTATCAACGATGATATGGTCGCCGATGCGCCCACATTTGAGGATGCCATACCGGAGCTTTTGAAACATTTGGAAGGAGATATTTTCGTGGCCCATTCCGTCAACTTTGACTACAGTTTTATTGATGCCGCCTTCCGTGAAGCGGGTCAAACTTGGCGAATGCCGAAGTTGTGTACGGTGAAATACAGTAAAGCGGTGTTTCCAGAATTTGGTCGCTATTCTTTGGCACATTTATCTCGAGCCTTAGCCGTGGAGAATGACAATCCGCACCGGGCGTTGAGCGATGCCCTTTGTGCCGCAGAGGTATTGATCCATTGCTTGCACGGCGATTATGACGAGCAGCGGCTGAACGACCCGAAATTGGGCCTATTAAAGCGTATTCAAATGCCCGACAACATGCCGGCGCATTACTACGACACCCTACCAAAATCCCACGGGGTGTACCAATTCCTCGATCAAATGGGACTTCCGCTCTATATCGGTAAGGCAAATAACATAAAATCCCGCATCACCCAGCACTTCAGCACACAGCAGGGCAGTACCAAATACCAGCGCCTCATGAAAGAGTGTTATTCCATCAGCTATACGACCCTGCCGAATGAAACGCTTGCGCTAGTGTACGAGGATCATTTAATACGTCAACATTGGCCACCGCTGAACAAGGCGCAGAAAAAACAAGCCTTGAAATTTGGACTCTACACCTATAAAAATGGGAGAGGGGAGCTCAAATGCGTGGTACAGAAAGTCATAGGGGATGGGGCATTGGTTAGGTTTGGATCATACCTCGCCGGGCAACAGTGGCTCGCAGCACTTCAGGACCAAGCCGCACGAGAGGAAATCACCTTATCAGAGGCCCTTGAGCGTATTCAAGAGCAACAAGCCATGAATTTCCTCATTGATTTGAGCCCAGAACAAGGAGCGCTTTTCATCGAAAACGGGAGCATCACTGGCATCTACACCGACGATGATTTCTTGCACAACGAACAATGGATACGGGAATATTTCATCGCCGTACAGCCGTCTCCCACAATCAATGCAATAGGAATGAAGCTGGTCGAGGACCGACCAGGCTCCATCATCCCAGTTTAATCGTTGGTTTCAGAAGGTTCTTCCGCAGGGGTCTCCTCCGAGTCTTCCTCAAGTTTCGACGTTTCCTTCGGTGCTTTCACCTTTTTAGGCTTCATTACCTTGAACTCTAATTCCTTCTCTTTGAGCGTAATCTCAATGGCATCGCCTTCCGCGATCTCTTTACCAATGATTTTCTCTGCTAAAGGATCTTCGACCAATTTCTGTAAAGCTCTTGCCAACGGACGGGCTCCGAAGGCTTCATCAAAGCCTTCATCGGCAATGTGATCTTTGGCTTCTTGGCTCATGGAAATGGCATATCCCAAATCTTCAATACGGTGGAAGAGGCCTTTGAGCTCGATATCAATGATCTTGTGGATGTCCTCACGAGTCAAACTGTTGAACAGCACAACATCGTCAATACGATTCAAGAATTCAGGGGCAAAAGCCTTCTTCAATGCGCTTTGAATGACGCTCTTCTCTATATCTCCTTTGTTTTGCTCGCGCGCATTGGTTCCAAAACCTACACCAGTACCGAAATCTTTCAATTGGCGTGAGCCTAGATTCGAGGTCATAATGATGATGGTATTCTTGAAATCCACCTTACGGCCCAAACTATCGGTAATCTGACCGTCGTCGAGGGCTTGTAGCAGCAAATTGAAAACATCAGGGTGTGCCTTTTCTATTTCATCGAGCAAGATGACAGAGTAGGGTTTGCGGCGCACGCGCTCCGTTAATTGGCCACCTTCTTCATATCCTACATATCCCGGAGGCGCACCTACTAGTCGACTGATCGCGAACTTCTCCATGTACTCGCTCATATCGATGCGAATCATGTTATCCTCGCTGTCGAACAGCAGTTTGGTCAATTCCTTGGCTAATTGCGTTTTTCCAACTCCAGTAGGGCCTAAGAAAATGAAGGAACCAATAGGCTTCTTTGGATCTTTCAAACCAGCGCGGTTACGCTGAATGGCACGCACAATCTTTTTAACCGCCTCGCCTTGACCTATAACAGTGCCTTGCAAGGCTTCGTCCATCTTAGCCAGCTTATCCATTTCTTGGGCAGCTACGCGCTGAACAGGAACCCCGGTCATCATAGCAACAACCTCCGCAACTTCGGGCTCATCTACAATCTTCTTGTTAAGCTTGATAGAATCTTCCCATGCTTCTTTTGCATTGGCCAATTTTGCTTCGAGTTTCTTCTCATCATCACGTAGGCGAGCCGCTTCTTCATAGCGCTGACTCTTGACCACACGAACCTTTTCCTCCTTGATATGCTGTAATTCAGCCTCAAGCTCAGTTATGGTTGCAGGTACTTCAATGTTTGTGATGTGAACACGTGAACCTGCCTCGTCCAGGGCATCAATGGCCTTATCGGGGAGGTGTCTATCTGTCATATAACGCTGAGTCAACCTCACACAAGCCTGGATGGCTTCGGGTGTGTAACTCACATTATGGTGTTCTTCGTATTTATCCTTGATGTTATTCAAGATCAGTACAGTTTCCTCCATACTGGTCGGATCCACCGTTACCTTCTGGAACCTACGCTCGAGGGCACCGTCTTTCTCGATGAACTGACGGTATTCGTCTAGGGTAGTAGCACCGATACATTGAATCTCTCCACGTGCTAGTGCAGGTTTAAACATGTTTGAAGCATCCAACGATCCCGTAGCGCCACCAGCCCCTACAATGGTATGTAGCTCGTCGATGAATAGGATAATATCGTCGTTCTTCTCGAGCTCATTCATAAGCGCTTTCATACGCTCTTCAAATTGCCCGCGGTATTTCGTTCCAGCCACAAGGCTGGCCAAGTCCAAACTGATCACTCTTTTGTTGAATAACACTCGGCTAACTTCCTTATTCACTATACGAAGGGCCAAGCCCTCTGCTATAGCGCTCTTGCCTACACCAGGCTCACCAATAAGCAATGGATTGTTCTTCTTTCTTCGGCTAAGAATCTGACTAACGCGCTCTATTTCCTTGGAGCGACCGACTACAGGATCGAGTTTTCCTTGCTCTGCAGAACGGGTAAGGTCCTTACCAAAGTTATCCAGGACAGGTGTCTTAGATTTTTCCTTTCTACCGCCCACAGGTGAGCTTCTACGGCCACTTGATGGTGTGCTACCTTCCTCTGGATCGGGATCGTCGTAACTCATCGAAGGAGAAATCAAATCGTCCTTAGGCTCATCTGTTTCCGTCTCAATGTAATTACTTTGGTATTCACTTTTCACCGCATCGTATGATGCCCCAAACTGCGCCATAATACCGCTGATTGGATCATTATCATTTCTAAGAATACACAACAATAGATGCGGCGTACGAATAATGGGGCTCTGGAACAGCTTAGCCTCGAGGAACGTAGTCTTCAATGCCTTTTCCGCCTGACGGGTCAAGGGTAGGTTTTTACCATTCGCTGGATTATTCGTTGCATAAGGCGTACTCAATCCTTCAATCTTGGAGCGTACCTGCTTCAGGTCCAATCCTAAGTCTTTTAAAATTTGAATGGCCGTTCCTTCACCTTCTCGGATAATACCGAGTAACAGGTGCTCCGTACCAATATAGTCGTGACCTAAACGCAAGGCTTCTTCCTTGCTGAAAGTTATCACATCGCGAACTCTGGGGCTAAAATTCTCTTCCATATTGTGCTGGTTCTTTTACCGTCTTAGTCATTGCACATAGCGTGCCAACCTTTCTTTTCAAATCTAATGGCAGATTTGCCCCGATGTACCCCTGCTCACAGAACGATTTGTTAACATTCGCATGTGGAAAAAAGGCGCAAGTTCACAGCGCTTACTAGGAATTAACGGGGGCTGAAAAGGTATATTTGGAAATTACGAAAAAACGCGGCACTCGCCGCCCTAAATACTGACAATATGGCGCAGGGAGAAAAAATTATCCCCATAAATATTGAGGAGCAGATGAAGAGCTCCTACATCGACTACTCTATGTCGGTGATTGTTTCTCGTGCTTTACCCGATGTTCGCGATGGTTTGAAACCCGTACACAGACGTGTGCTTTACGGCATGCACGACATGGGGGTGACCAGTACCAAAGCCTACAAGAAATCTGCAAGGGTAGTAGGGGACGTATTGGGTAAGTACCACCCGCATGGCGATAGCTCCGTTTATGATACTATGGTGCGCATGGCTCAAGATTGGTCGTTGCGTTACATGTTGGTAGATGGCCAGGGGAACTTTGGTTCTGTAGATGGTGATAGTCCGGCGGCAATGCGTTATACGGAGGTTCGTATGCGCAAGATTGCAGAGGACATGCTATCCGACATCGATAAGGATACTGTCGACTGGCAGCTTAACTTTGATGATTCCCTCAAAGAGCCTACCGTTCTTCCAACACGTATTCCAGGATTGTTGGTCAATGGTGCTTCAGGTATCGCCGTAGGTATGGCGACCAACATGCCGCCTCACAACTTGACTGAGAGTATTAACGCCATCAATGCCTACATCGACGACAATGAAATCGAAGTTGATGGGTTGATGCAGCACATCAGTGCACCAGATTTCCCGACCGGAGGAACCATCTACGGTTATGAAGGCGTTCGCGATGCCTTCCATACAGGACGTGGACGTATCGTGTTGCGCGGTAAGGCTGTCATTGAAGAGGTTAAAGGCCGTGAATGTGTTATCGTCACTGAGATCCCGTATTTGGTAAACAAAGCGGACATGATCAAGAAGACAGCGGAATTGGTCAATGATAAAAAGCTTGAAGGCATTTCAGACATCCGTGACGAGAGTGACCGCAAGGGAATGCGTATCGTATACGTGCTGAAGCGTGATGCCGTGCCAAACGTGGTCCTCAATAAGCTGTATAAATACACTCAGCTTCAGAGCTCATTCTCTGTGAACAACATTGCACTAGTCAATGGCCGTCCGGAGTTATTGAACCTCAAGGACATGATTCGTCATTTCGTTGACCATAGACATGAAGTTGTTGTCCGTCGTACCGAATATGAACTGAAGCAAGCCGAAAAGCGTGCACACGTTCTAGAAGGTTTGCTCATCGCCATTGATAACCTAGATGCGGTCATCAAGCTTATCCGTGCGTCTTCCACCCCTGAAGAGGCGAAGACCGGGTTAATGACTGAATTCAAACTCAGTGAGATTCAGGCCAAAGCTATTTTGGACATGCGTCTCCAAAAGCTTACTGGTCTTGAGCGTGATAAGATCAAAGCCGAGTACGAGGAATTGATGAAAACTATCGAATTCTTAAAGAGCATCTTGAACGATAGAGCGTTGCGTATGTCTATCATCAAAGAAGAACTCGCAGAGGTTAAAGATAAGTTTGGGGATGACCGTAGAACGGACATTGAATACTCAGGCGGTGATGTGAGCATTGAGGATATGATTCCAGATTCAGAGGTAGTGATCACTATTTCTCATGCAGGATACATCAAGCGTACAGCATTAACGGAGTACAAGAAGCAAAACCGTGGGGGAGTAGGCGCAAAAGCTGCTAGTACCCGAGACCAAGACTTTATTGAGCACGTCTTCGTCGCTACGAATCACCAGTATATGTTGTTCTTCACTGAGCAAGGACGTTGTTTCTGGATGCGTGTATTTGAAATTCCCGAGGGCACTCGTCAGAGCAAGGGTAGGGCCATTCAAAACTTGATTAACCTTCCACAGGATGATAAGGTATTGGCTTTCATTAATGTATTGAACCTGAAAGACGAGGAGTACATCAACAATCATTTCATTGTGATGTGTACCAAGCAAGGTATCATTAAGAAGACTAGCTTGGAAGCATACTCTCGTCCTCGTGTGAACGGTATTAATGCCATCACCGTAAGGGAAGGAGATACGCTACTAGAGGCGAAGTTGACCAATGGCGAGCAGGATATCATGCTTGCAGTTAAGAGTGGCAAAGCCATTCGCTTCCCAGAGAGCAAGGTGCGTAGTATGGGACGAAACGCCTCAGGTGTTCGTGCCATCACTGTGGATAGTGAAACCGACGAAGTGGTTGGTATGATTGTCGTAAAAGAAGGCGACGGATTCGATGTAATGGTAGTGAGTGAGCAGGGTTACGGAAAGCGATCTGCACTTGAGGACTACCGAATCACAAACCGTGGTGGTAAGGGTGTAAAAACCATTACCGTGACCGACAAGACTGGTGAACTGGTAAGCCTAAAAGCTGTTACAGATGAAGATGATTTGATGATCATCACCAAGAAAGGCACTATGATTCGGATGGGAGTTGATACTCTACGCGTCATGGGTAGAGCAACACAAGGTGTTCGTTTGATCACCTTACGCAAAGGCGACGAGATTGCCTCCATTGCGAAAGTTCCTGCTTCTGAGGAAGAGGAAGATGAAGTATTGGATGTAGAAGGCGTAGAAAACATCGCTGATGACGATACTCCGGCTGCGGCAGCAGAAGGAGGGGAGGAAACTACTTCTGAAGAATAAGTAATCTTGGCGCAATGTTTGTTTTAACTATGAAAACTACATTTGTAGCCACTTAAAAACGAAGAGATTAGAATTATGAAAAAGCTACTAGTCGCAGTCCTAATCGCTGCAACTTTAATGGCAACGGCGCAAGAAGCTCCAAAAGTAACTAGCGCAATTATCGCATTGAGAGGTAATGAACTCGTTGAAGCGAAAGGCTTTATAGATGAAGCAACAACCATCATCGATGGTAAGAACCAGGCGGATATCAAAGAAAAAATCATGTCAAAGTTCTACTACAACAAAGCCTTGATTTACTCTAAAATCGCTGCTTCTCCTGATGCAGAAACAAAAGCACTAGCTGCCGATGCCAATGATGTTGCGGCACAGAGCTTGTTGGAATTGCTCTCTTATGAGAAAAACACCAAAAAACAATGGCATACTGAAAAAGCAGTCTTTGAAATCAACAACATACTTTTCAATTATTTAACTGCTGCTGATGAACGCTACAAAGCTGAAGATTTTCTAGGAGCATATGAACAATATGTAAAAGTTTTCGACTTCAAAAAAAATGAACTGCTTGGTGAAAATGCTTCGATAGAATATGAATGGCTCTATAATGGTGCCATTTGTGCTGGGTTGGCATCTGAATATGACAAGAGTATTGAAGCGTATGTTAAATGTCTTACTTCTGGATATACAGGAATTACATTCTCGGGCTCTAATATTCTAACAGGCATGAGAGTAGATTTCTCAACTGAAGAAGAACTTAGCAAGGCTGTCTCTGAAAACAGAGTGATTGACCCTGTAATAACCGAAGACCAAAGACCGGATATGTACATTAGACTTATCACTATGTTTAAATCTAAAGGTGATGAGGATAGTTTTAATGAGTGGTTACAGAAGGGACGTGAAAGCTTCCCGGATAATAAGTTATTAATTGATTACGAATTAGACACTTACTTAAAAAAAGGACAGAGTGATGTTGCACTTCAAATAATCGACGAGGCAATAGCTAAGAATCCTGACAACTATTTGTATTCGTACATAAAAGGTACCCTTTTACAAGATGCTCTAGATGATTTTGTCGGAGCTCGTTCAGCATATCTGAATGCCATTGCATTGAATGACACTATATCGGATGTTCATTACATGTGTGGTACCACTTTCTTTGATGAAGCTGATATCATCTCTAATAAAATGAATAAGCTCGGTATGTCAAGTAGTGATCAACGCAAGCACAAGGCTTATTCGGCGGAACGAAAGGAGATATTTAAAAACAGTATCGTCTATTTTCAAAATGCCGTTGAAATCAATTCAGGCGACAAAGATGTGATCATGGGCCTTGTACAAGCTTACCGAGAAGCAGATCTAATGGATGATATGGCCGAATTCATAAACGTTTGTTTAGAGGGAGAACATCGTGATGATTTATTCTTACTCCGCAACTTGATGCAATACCATTACGAGAATAGTAATTACGAAGAATTCAAAGTTCTTAAGGCTAGAATCGACGAACTTTCAGCTGAATAAGAATTTAATGAAGCCCAAGTATTTCGGTATTTGGGCTTTTCTTTTGACTTTGCACTATTTTGCTATAATATATATTATGTTAAATAATATTTTCATAGAACTACTCTCTCCAGGGAATATGGTGTGCTGTTAGATTCTCCTCTATAATCATCACAGCTGTTTTTCCTATTCCATGCCACTGGGCAACTTCGGATTTTGAGAATTAACCACATCGCTGTATTGCTCGATGCCGTGAGCAAGCAATGCACGCTTAGCAGGTGCCGCCAATCCAGGCAGTAGATTTTTCAGTCGTTGGCGCTCACAGGTTGGACAAGTCCTACAGCTGCTGCTCTTTTCAAAGCGGTGCCCTTTCTCACAGATTAATTGAACCATATCTCAATTTACGCTGATTCCGCAGATTTACGTCCACGCTTCATAGTATTGCTGGTTTTGCTGTAGTTGTCCTTTTCCCGAGCCATGGTATCCTCATAACGAGGATCTGGCACCATGGCCACCTTATACAAGGCGGAAGCCTCTATGCTGTAAAAACCAAATTCTTCGACAACGCGTCCTTGTACTCGATAAATGCCTTTGCCGCGAAATGGAAACTGCGCAGCGATGTTTGGGAAATGCACGCTATCCAGGAATTCGCCGTCCTGATCAATAAATGTGGCGAAATTCATGCGGTCGCCCTTGATCGTCTTCGTATCCTTCACGGTGACCAAATAACCGTAGGCCACCACGAAATGTCCTAGTTTATCTGGCAGTTCACGTGCTCTTGTACCGTTTTCTAAGGGTTCATCGGCCAATTCAAAGGGATCACGCAACGGAAATCCCAGCAACTCTATTTGGTCAAAGGCCTCTTCCAGCCTGCTTTGGCGGAGTACGGGAACCTTGTAATCATGGGCTTGTTGGTTGCCTTTGAACAGACTGGGCGGAGCCGCTAACACCTCTTTGGTATTACGTCCACGCAGCATG
>JAKMGS010000139.1 GCA_022424815.1 Schleiferiaceae bacterium
AGGTGCCGCACCAAGTATTGAACGCGAAACGCCATCAGGCAGAAGCAGAGATTGTTGCCGAAGCAGGTAAGCCAGGGATGGTAACCATCGCGACGAACATGGCGGGTCGTGGTACGGATATTAAGTTGACCGACGAGAGTAAAGCCGCAGGCGGTTTGGCCATCATCGGTACAGAGCGTCATGATAGCCGTCGTGTGGATCGCCAGTTGCGCGGTCGTGCCGGTCGTCAAGGGGATGTCGGTTCTTCACAATTCTTTGTTTCCTTGGAAGATAAACTCATGCGCTTGTTCAACTCTGAGCGTATATCAGGATTGATGGACAGATTAGGTCTTGAGGAGGGTGAAGTTATACAACATAGCTTAGTATCTAAATCCATAGAACGTGCCCAGAAGAAAGTAGAAGAGAACAATTTTGGGACACGAAAACGCTTGCTAGAATATGATGATGTCATGAATAGTCAGCGAACTGTTATTTACAAGCGTCGAGGTAATGCTTTAAGTGGAGACCGCATAAAGGTGGACATCATCAATATGGTATACGATACCCTTGCGGATCTTGTAGAAGCGTACCAGCCGTCTAAAGATTGGGATGCATTTAGATTGGATTTCTTCCGCACGTTTGCTTTTGAACCTCAAATGGAGGCAGAGACATTCGCCAGCCAAGGCTTTGATGAAGTCTGTAATGATTTATTCCAGCAAGCTACTCACTATTACAAGGAAAAGAGCCATCGTATTGCCACAGCGGCTCTGCCAGTATTCCAACAAGTCCATGAGGATAAAAACAACAAGTTTGATAAGATCCTAGTGCCTATTACTGACGGGAAAAAGACCTTGCAGG
This sequence comes from Schleiferiaceae bacterium, assembly GCA_022424815.1. GTDB lineage: Bacteria > Bacteroidota > Bacteroidia > Flavobacteriales > Schleiferiaceae > UBA10364. The sequence continues at coordinate 838 of JAKMGS010000139.1, forward strand.
TGACTTCAGTATTGCAAGAAGTTATCGACACAGAAGGAACATCCCTCGTTACGGATATCGAAAAAGGTATTTCTATTGCTATCATCGATGACGAGTGGAAAGAACATTTACGTGCTATGGACGATCTTCGTCAAAGCGTTCAGGGCGCCGTTTACGAACAAAAAGATCCGCTACTGATCTACAAGTTTGAGTCTTTCGAGTTGTTCAAGTCATTGGTGGCACGAATCAATCAAGAAATTGTTGGATTCTTATACAGAGGTGGATTGCCTGCTTCAGATCCTAGCCAAATGCGCCAGGCACCTGCAGCGCCAGTGAAGCAACCTAAACTACAAGAAAGTCATCCAAGTTTGGATGGGCCAGTAGAAGCCGAACGTGTAAGTGGTGGTTCTGCACCTGCTACACCGAGGCCTGTGAAAACGGCTCCTGTAGTCAAGGAAGGGAAGACTTATGGCCGCAATGATGCGGTAACGGTCCGTAACATGCAGACCGGTGAGGTAAAGAATATCAAATACAAAAAGGCCCTTCCACTGCTTGCGCAAGGTTGGGTCATTGAAGACTAAGGCATGTTCTGGAACATGATCACAAAAATATTACTGCGTAATCGCCTTGCCTGGCTGGTAAGTGTTGCCTTGGTCACTGCATTCATGGCGTATCAAGGGACGTCCGTTGAGATGGACTACGGGTTTGCGAAGTTGATGCCAGATACGGATTCAGTTTCGATAGAGTACGACCAATTAGTGGAGGAGTTTGGTCAAGTGTCCAATACTATCGTGATAGCCATGGAAGATCCTGATTTTTTCAAACGAGATCATTTGGAAGAATGGACAGGTCTAATGTCGGATTTACGAAGTATAGATGGAGTTGAGTTTGTCCAAAGCTTAACAGAGGCCTATGGTCTTGTGGTCGATAGCACCACTGAAAAACTAACACCAGATACACTGTTTAAAGCATTGCCCAGGAATGGCGAGGAGGAAATAGCACTTGAAGCTCGTGTTAAGAGCTGGCCATTTTATAAGGGAGGTTTGTACCAAGGGGATACCTACATGGCCGTAGTTCGTATTGATGAATCACGTCTTTACAATAAACAAATAGTCCCGATAGTTGAAGGGGCCATGGAACACATCTTTGCTTGGGAGGAATCCACAGGGAGAGACTTACATATGTCGGGCTTACCTTGGTTGCGTATAGCGAATGCTAGTAAGTTAGAAGCAGAGATTTATAAAACGGTTGGCCTAACTCTGTTAGTGACTGTGATCATATTTTTCCTTTTTCTAAAAAGTTTCCGAGCCACTGCAATAAGCCTATTGATTGTTATTCTTGGCGCAGTCTGGGGGATTGGGATAATGGGACTGTTTGACTTCAACATTACTATTTTAACGTCTTTAGTTCCACCTCTAATCATAGTAATCGGTGTACCTAATTGTATTTACTTAATTAATAAATACCATCAAGAGTATAAAAAGAACGGTAATCAGATTGAGGCAATAAAACGAGTGATTTCGAAGGTCGGTTACATTGCTTTCATAACTAATACTACAACCGCACTGGGTTTTGCGGCTTTCACATTAACAAGTAGTGAAAACCTAGTAGATTTTGGCGTGATAAGCTCATTGAGCATCATGGGGGTTTTCGTTCTTTCTCTGATTCTCGTTCCCATCATCTACAGTTTTGTAAGTCCCCCTAAAGAGCGCCATTTGAATCATTTTGATGTAGGATGGCTGGTAAATTTCCTTGACTTCTTGGATAATTCTGTCGAAAATCATCGCAAGAAAGTGTACCTGATTACTACTATCGCAGTCGTTGCAGCTATTTATGGTATGACTAAGATTGAAACTGCGGGAAATATCACAGCGGATTTTAATAAGAACAATCCTATTTACAAAGACGTAAAGTACTTCGAACGCAAGTTTGGTGGTGTGGTGCCAATGGACATTGTAATCGATACAAAACGCGAAGGGGGTATGGAACGCCTGACGAATCTTCGCAGGATAGAACAGCTTCAAGACAGTTTAGAGGCACTGCCAGAGTTAAGTCGCCCGCTAAGTATTGTTGATTTTGTGAAGTTTGCCAAGCAAGGGGTTTTGTTTGGAAACCCTGATATGTATTCATTGCCAACAAGGTCTGAGCAACAATGGTTACTTACCTATTTACCTCGTGGACTTAAGGATGAAACAGGATTAGCAAAATCTTTGGTTACAGAGAACGGTCAAAAGGCTCGGATTTCTGCTCAAATGGCAGACTTAACCACTCCTGAGATGAGGGTTTTGACCGATAGAGTAAAAAAAATGGTTGAGGAAATTTTCCCTGGGGAGAACTATGATGTAAGCATTACGGGAGCCTCGATCAAATTCATTCGTTCAACCACCTACCTCATCAACAACTTGATCCTTTCGTTGGTACTGGCAGTAGTGGCCATCTCTATCATCATGGCGCTGCTGTTCATGAGTGGAAGAATGGTGTTGATTTCATTGATACCGAACCTCATTCCTATGCTCATCACGGCAGGGATTATGGGGTATGCGGGCATTCCTTTAAAACCATCAACCATCTTGGTCTTTAGTATTGCCTTTGGTATTTCAGTGGATGATAGCCTCCACTTCTTGGCTAAATACCGTCAAGAGTTAAAGTCTAACGGTTGGAATATCAAGTGGGCAGTGAAGAGCTCCATTTTGGAGACGGGCTTGAGCATGTTCTATACCTCTGTTGTACTGTTCTGTGGTTTCTCTGTATTCATGACGTCGAGTTTTGCGGGCAACCAGAGCCTAGGATTGTTGACCTCAATTACCCTTTTCGTCGCCATGTTGAGCAATCTTATTCTGTTGCCTTCGTTCTTAATGACGATGGAAAAATGGGTCACCAAGAAGGATTTAAGTGAGAACATTATCGATATTTATGATTCAGAGGTAGATCCAGACGAATCAGAAAGCTAGAATTATGAAGGGCATTATCCTTGCCGGCGGGTCCGGTACCAGATTACATCCATTGACCTTGGCAGTGAGTAAACAACTCATGCCGGTCTATGATAAGCCCATGATCTATTACCCGCTGAGCACGTTGATGCAAGCGGGCATTCGCGAGATTCTTATCATTACGACTCCGCACGATGCGCCGTTGTTCCAAAAGTTGTTGGGCGATGGAATTCAGCTGGGGTGTCGCTTTGAATACACGGTTCAGGAACGTCCGGAAGGATTGGCCCAAGCTTTCATTTTGGGTGAAGAGTTTATAGGAGAGGATAGCGTTGCCCTGATTTTGGGAGATAACATATTCTACGGTTCGTCTATAGCGAATCTCCTACAAGCGAGTAAGGATCCTAGTGGCGGTGTGGTATTTGCTTATCGCGTGAGTGATCCGGAGCGCTATGGGGTAGTGGAATTTGATGGAGATATGAAAGCCCTTAGTATAGAGGAGAAGCCGGCGGAGCCGAAGAGTGATTATGCAGTTCCGGGCTTGTACTTCTACGACAATAGAGTGGTGGATATTGCTAAGAATTTGAAGCCAAGTCCCAGAGGAGAGCTGGAGATCACGGATGTGAATAAGATCTACCTAGAGATGGGTGCCCTAGAGG
>JAKMGS010000140.1 GCA_022424815.1 Schleiferiaceae bacterium
CTACTAACACTCACTTTAAGCGCATTTGTGGCGACCTCTTGCCAAGGTCCCAAAGAGCCGTACAACGACTATTCACGTGATCTGCAAGATGCTTTTCAAGCGATCACAGACATCTTGGTGCACGATATTTTCTCGCCACCAGTGGCCGCTAGAGTCTATGCTTACTCTGGGGCGGCAGCCTACGAAGTAGTAGCGCAAAGCCATGCAGATTACCGTTCTCTCGCGGGCCAATTCCATGAATTCCCAACGGTCGAACCGGCACCAACGGATGAACATTACGTAGCCGAATTGGCTTCGCTCCATGCCTTGGGTGTGGTCGGTAAGGCCTTGATTTTCTCAGAAGACCGTATGCAAGCACATATGGACGGCTTGTTCGAAAAGATGAGTGAGCATCACAGCGATGAAGCCATCGCCGTTAGCCGCGCCTACGGACAACGCGTTGCAGAAACTGTATTGAATTGGGCCCAGGGAGATAACTACAACCAGAGTCGCACGTTTACCAAATACGAGATCAACGACGATCCGATGCGCTGGAAGCCAACGCCTCCGGATTACATGGACGGTATTGAGCCGCACTGGAGAAACATTCGTACGCTTGTCATGGACAGCGCACAGATGTTCAAACCGGTACCCCCGCCCACTCCTTCTCTAGATACTGCTTCGAAATTCTACAAAGATCTCATGGAGGTCTACCACACTGTTAACAACCTAACGCCCGAGCAAGAAGCTATTGCACAGTTTTGGGATTGTAACCCGTATGTGAGCGTGCACCGCGGTCACGTGATGTTGGCGACAAAAAAGATCACTCCTGGAGGCCACTGGATGGGCATCACAGGCATTGCTTGTCGCAAAGCTGGAGCAGATTACGGTACTACCATCAATGCGCACTTGCGCGCTGCCGCTGGACTGTTTGACGGCTTCATCTCTTGTTGGGATGAGAAATACCGTTCGGAATTGGTCCGCCCTGAAACGGTGATTAATGAGAATTTTGATGAGAATTGGACCCCGCTACTGCAAACACCACCATTCCCGGAATACACCTCCGGACACAGTGTGATTTCCGGTGCTGCAGGTGTGATGCTCACCGGAGTCTTTGGCGAGAATTTTGCCTTCCAAGATTCTACTGAACGCGTATACGGACTTCCTGACCGCTCTTATGAAAGCTTCACCGCTGCCTCTGATGAAGCTGCCATTTCGAGATTGTACGGAGGCATTCACTACATGCCGGCCATCGAGATTGGAGTGCGCCAAGGACGCACATTAGGGGCCTACCTAGATGCCAACTTAACGACCTACACAGGAAATGAATAAGCCGTTCAAATGGGCGTTGCACATTAACTTCTTTGTGTACGCCATCCTACTGAATAGTGTAGGAATCGTCATCCTAAAAAGCATTAACAACTATGGCGTAAGTGAAGTGCAAGCCAGCACCCTTGAGCTCTTCAAGGACATGCCTGTTGCCATCGTTTCCTTCCTCATTGCCAGCTTTGTCCCTCGCATTGGCTACAAGAAAATCATGGTCATTGCGCTGTCCATTACCTCAATGGGGTTGATACAGATGTGGGCGGGAAATAGCTTTGTCTCTTCGCAAATCCTCTTTGCCATCGTTGGATCTTCGTTTGCCCTGATCAAGGTTGCGGTATACGGGTCTATAGGCGAAGTAACTTCAGGAGAAAAAGAACACAATGCGCTGATGAGCTCCGTAGAAGGAACCTTCATGTTCGGTATTGCCTTGGCCTACTTCCTTTTCCCGGCTTTTAACAGCGAAACAGACCCAAGCGCTTGGCTCAACGTATACCTCCTACTGACTGGTTTGGTTCTAGTAGCCGTGGCCTTTCTTGCGCGCATTCCAGAGCTTCCAAAAGAGGAAAACAGCAAGCCCCTTAGCGAAGAGTTTTCTGCTATGCTCGGACTAATCGCCAAGCTTTTAGTTGTCGTATTCGTCTTCTCTGCTTTCCTATACGTGATGGTAGAGCAAGGCATCATGACTTGGCTGCCAACGTTCAACGAGAAGGTATTAGCGCTGAGCGAAAGCAACAGTATACGTATGGCCAGCATCCTTGCCATTACGCTAGGTTTAGGTAGAATCCTTGGGGGGCGATTAAGCGAGCGCTTCCACTGGACCCTAGTCATCTCTGGTTCGATTATCGGAGCCATGCTCATGGTCGCCTTTGTCCTCCCACAAGCCCTAGACCATGAAATAAGCGAGGATGCCACCATGATCTTTGGCCTGCCTGTACTCGCCTTTATCTTCCCACTAGTAGGACTCTTCATTGCCCCAATCTACCCGCTATTAAACAGCGTAGTGCTCAGTGCCCTGCCTAAGAAAATGCACAGCCCAATGACCGGCCTTATCGTGCTGTTTTCTGCTACGGGCGGTACCCTTGGTTCCCGAATCACTGCCTACTTTTTTGAACGACTGGGCGGTGGTGCGTTCTACTTCACATTGGCACCTATGACGCTCCTGCTCATCGCAGTATTTGTCTTGAGAAGATTGACCAAGAAAGCGTAAATTCTCAGGGTGAATACGATTGATCAACTTCTTGGCGAACTCTTTGTCGACTTGCACACGAGCGGCGTCTGGGAAGATGAGAAATACATCAGCGATGCAGAACTCACTACTCCTGTAGACGAGGTTTTGGCCCTTTACAAGGAAGAAAAATCCGGAGCCAATTTTGACCTAAAATCATTCTTCGAAAAACATTTCCAACAGGCAGAAGCTGTGGAGGTCGATTTTGCTGCTGATCCCAACCGTTCACCGGAGGATCATATTAAAGCACTCTGGCCTTATTTGCACCGCAGTGCCGACCCTACAGATGTGCTCAGCACGAAAGTTCCCCTTCCACACTCCTACATCGTACCTGGAGGCCGGTTTCAAGAAGTCTATTATTGGGACAGTTACTTCACACAGTTAGGCCTCCTCGCGCACGGACACCGCTCTTGGGTGGGCGACCTGCTAGACAACTTTGCACACTTTATAGATACCTACGGACACATTCCCAACGGCAACCGCACTTACTTCTTATCGCGCTCTCAGCCCCCTTTCTTTTCGCTCATGGTTGATGCGTATGCCAAAGGTGCTGAAGAGCCTATGGACGTCTACGAACGCTATCTACCGGCACTAGAAAAGGAATATGCCTTCTGGTCCGCCGAGCAGCGCAATGAAGACGGGAAAACTACGTATTGGGACGCTGGAAACTCGCCCAGAATTGAGATGTACCGTACCGATCTAGAATGGGAATCACACGCGAAAAAACACCCCCTTTTCTTCCAGCACCTTCGTGCCGCTTGCGAAAGTGGTTGGGACTTTTCCTCAAGGTGGCTCAGTGATCCTATGGACCTGGGCTCCATACATACCATGGATATCGCCCCTTTGGACCTCAACGCCCTCCTTCTCTTTCTCGAAGAACTCCTGTTCAATCTCACCGGAAACAAGTTCTACGAAGATGCCGCATACAAGCGAAAGTTCAAGCTTCAAACAGAGTTCTTTACCGAAGACGGCTTCCAAGACATTGACCTAAGAAGTGGTGCTGGCACAGGCGCTGTGAGCGCCGCGGTGTTCTATCCGCTCTTTGTGGGAGCAGCAACGGCCGACCAAGCGGCGTTTACCGTAGAACACCACCTCCCTCTATTACTGGAAACTGGTGGACTTTTGACCACCCCTATCCAAAGTGGTCAACAATGGGATGCCCCAAACGGTTGGGCGCCTTTGCAATGGATTGCAGTGATGGGTTTAGACCGTTACGGATTCAAAGAGGAGGCCCGAGACCTCGCCACAAGATGGGTACGCACCTGTGATATTATTTATCATGCCCGGGGCAAATTCGTTGAAAAGTACAATGTAGTTGAACCAGAAAACCTAAGCAAAGGCGGAGAGTACGACGTCCAAGATGGCTTTGGATGGAGCAACGGCGTATACATTGCCATGCTCGAATACCTCAAAAAATAACGCTTAGCTACCGGCCAAGGGAGAACCAAAAATCCCTACCGCCATTTCCGCCCATAGGATGGCGAATAAGAGCATCAATAACAGCATTACTGGCCACCTTAATTTCTTCGGCAATGAGCGCCATAGAAGCAACTCTACACAAGCAACAACAAAGATTAATGCGCCACCTATTAAGAAGTCAAATGGCGACCAATCAACGTTTTCGCTAAAAAATCCTCCAATCAACGGAATAGATAAAAGCAAGGCGGTTGCAATGGCTGGCCAGTGCCAGAGTGGTTTAGTCTGTGACATGGGTCTAAGGTTTCCTTTAAGATACAAAAAACCCCGGCGCTGCGCGCTGGGGTCTGTTCTGGCTTTCGCCCATAATTTTACTGCTTCACTAGAATAGCACCAAAGCCACCGCCTGAAGC
>JAKMGS010000048.1 GCA_022424815.1 Schleiferiaceae bacterium
GATCAGATTTGGTTGCAGGATTCATGGAATTGGACACAAAGGGAAAATTCAGCTATCGGTGGACTTAGTTATAATTCTTTGGAACCATTTGAGCAATCGGGCTTAGACGGTTGGCATAGATTTTCTCAGAGCTATTTACAGATGCCTGATGGGTTCCGTTCTTCTTCACCGCGCTCGGATTTGAGATTACTCACGGGTATCGGTGGCGGCCAAGTATTTGGAATTACAGCACTCGCGCCGGTGGATTCAGCCAAGCAGTTGTACGTCGATTACTTGCGAAATAATACCTTGGGTATGTATCGTAACGAAGGTACGGATGGCCATGAGTTACAATTTTCTTTGAAGCAATTGGATTCATATAATATTTGGACTCAAGCGAAATTAGAGGTAGGGTATTTCAATTCTAGATCTGGCCAGAACGGTGGATTATCGTCTCCTAGTTTATTCGAAAGTAATGTACCTACGCTCAGACGTAATTACGCTATAGTGGATGGCGTTGGGGCGCTTTTTGAGGAAGAACTAAATGTTACCTATTGGAAAAAACGTGATTTAGGCTATAACCAAGACTTGGCAGGTAGCATTTCTTTCAATTCAAGAAGGTGGGCTGTAAATAATTCAAATTCAGCATCAGAATACTTTTGGGACAGCACGGGTACAGCTCCACTGGTAAAACAGCGTACTCTGAGGTATTCAGATTCTTTGAGGTTGACCAAGGCTCAGGTGGATTTGGATTATATTAGAATTTTTCCATGGAACAACAGTATAGGCCAGGCACTAGTTCTACAAGCTTGTTTGTACACAGGTTTGGAACATTTACAGAGCAACTCCTTAGGATGGGATGGATTTAGAAGTGATTCCGTTCGTTCTACGGAGGCATTTAGTACAGAGGTTTCCCCGTTTGTAAGAGGACATGTGATGCTTTCTTTACCAAATCTGTCATCAAACAAATACAGGGCTATTCTTAAGTACAACGCCATAGGCTACAATGCGGGCGCTGTTAATGCTCAGGTCCGCGCAAATTTGCGGGTTGGCTCTGGGAATTTAGAATTACAATGGAACATTCTACGCCAACCCCATATGTACCGTTTTGAGCAGTTATACGGGTATTCGTATGACTTGAGAACCATTGATGTGCCCTATTTCAAAAATGAGGGGAAAGCACATTGGGTATCTGGTAGTAAATGGAAAAAGGAAGGGGTATTGTACGGTGCACAGATGAGCGGTATGCGTTATTTCGAATCCTTTGACCAATTGTCCACTTGGGACGGAATGTACGGTCGAGTTCAGCTCGGTGTGAGCAGTAACGGCGAGGGCTGGAATGCCTGTGTTCAAGGGTATGGAGCTTACAAATCTTCATTTGGAGGCTTTGCTACGCCTAATTGGGGTGGATTCACAGAGGTTAATTACAAGACCAGTATCGGTACGAAGTTTGAATGGAAGGCCGGTATCAATATTAGTGTGGAGGATGCATTCTATACGCCAACGTATTTGGTGGGTGTCCCTATCTGGGCCATGCAGACTGATTATTTGGCCGGGAGCTATCCATGGGCAATAACTTATTTTGAAGCACGTATTGCCAATTTCATAGGCGCAGTACGAATCATCAATGCTTTGGAAGGATTGGCACCTTATACCTATTATGCCTACGGCAGCACACCTAGGTCCGATCTATGGGTACAGGTGAGTGCGCGCTGGACCTTGTTTAACTAGGTCTTCTGTGGCGGTTTCTTAGCCGCAGGGAAAAGAATATTATTCAGAATTAATCTGTATCCCGGACTATTTGGGTGGTTGTTCAGATCTGTAGGGGGATCGCCTACTCTGTGTTGGTAATCCTCTGGATCGTGTCCGCCGTAAAAGGTCCAATATCCTTCACCATAGCTGCCGTGTATGTATCGTGCGGCGCCATCGACCACACTCTTGCCTAAAATGGTGGTGCTTGGCTTGATGGTAGCAGGGCGGTAGGCAGTGGTTTGACCGTAGAATCCACGTACTAAATCTGTATGGTTCTGTACCAAGATTGTCGGCACTACATCGTACTTCGCACTGAAGTCAAACAACTCAAAAAAATCCTGAGGCTCTTTCATGCTCCTCACGCGCTGCTCGGTAACATCGATGTTAGAATATTCGTAGCGCATAGGGTTCGTGAACAACTCGAAATTATCGAAGGCGAAGGTGGCCGAGTAATCTAAAGCATAGGCAGCTCCGGGAGTCATGCCGTCGCCGTCAAACATGGGTTCACAGATATCGGTGTTGATGGCCGCAAGGGCTATATCATAGCTATCGGTAGCGCTACACATGGCAAATAGGAATCCCCCTGCGCTCACGTAGGCTGCGATGGATTGAGCGACAGCACCTTTTTGTTGGGATACCTTGGCATACCCCATCTCTCTGGCCGCAGCCTCGAAAGAGGCCTTTTGATTGATGTACCAAGCTGCATCTCTGTAGGAGCCATAGAATTTACCGTATTGACCTGTAAAATCTTCGTGGTGAAGGTGCAGCCATTGGTAGTCATCAAGGGTGCCGTCGAGGATTTCTTGGTCGTAGATGGTGGTGAAGGGAATGTCGGCGTAGGTGAGTACCATGGTGACGGCATCGTCCCAAGGTTGGGCGCCTGGTGGCGAGTATACGGCAATCTTAGGGACTTTCTGAAGTTCGACAGTGTTGGTGTTCTCTGCCGGGCTTTGAAGGGATTCCATGATAGTAAGTAAGACGCCTTCGGAGATGCTTTCGTAGGATACGCCGCGTTTGATGGCTTCGCGAACGATATTTTGATCCGCATTGAGGATGGCGAAGGATCCTCCGCGGTAATTCAGGAGCCAATGGCAGTTGTACCCTTGCTCAATGGCGGAATACATCAGGCCATAAGCGCGAAGGTGGTCGCGTTGGTTGCTTTGGTCCATAGGCACGAGGATTTGGGCGTGCAGGAATTGGACCGAGAAAATGAATAGTAGAAAAAAGCGATGCAATGGTGTGCCGAACATACGCTTAGAACGGAACGTCTCCCGCATCCGGGGTAGGGAGGTCTGGGTAGCTTGAAGGACCGTCCGTGGAGCTGCCGAAGCCGCTTGAGTCATTCATTTTACTCTCCATAATCATGGTAGAGCCCTGTTCTTTGTTGGCGAATTTGGCCAATTCCCCGATAAAGCGCAGACGAACGTCGTCCAAGGAACCGTTACGGTGTTTCGCGATGATGATTTCTGCCTCGTTTTCACAAGGTGTGCCATCTTCCCACTCTTCGATTTGGTAGTATTGAGGCCGGTAGATAAAGCTTACGATATCGGCATCCTGCTCAATCGCCCCAGATTCGCGGAGGTCGGAAAGTTGCGGGCGCTTTGAAGTGGAACGCGTTTCAACGGCACGAGATAACTGCGAGAGTGCGATAACGGGAACGTTCAACTCTTTAGCAATGGATTTTAACGAACGAGAAATGGTTGAGATTTCTTGTTCACGGTTTCCTTGCGTTTTTGAGCCGCCGACGGTCATGAGCTGCAGGTAATCGATGATGATGACATCTAGGCCCTGGGTAGAGGCCAGACGACGTACTTTGGCACGCAGGTCAAAGACGCTGAGGGCCGGGGTGTCGTCAATAAATAGCTTGGCTTTTTCTAGGTCGACTACGCCAGAGGTCAGGTTCTTCCATTCGTAATCCGTCAGGTCACCTTTTCTGAGTTTTTCAGAGTTGAGGCCTGTTTCGGAGGAGATGATACGAGTGATTAATTGGACACTTGACATTTCCAATGAGAAGATCGCGACCTTTTTATCGTGTTCGATGGCCATATTTCGTGCCATGGACAATACGAAGGCTGTTTTACCCATACCAGGACGGGCTGCTAGAATTACTAAATCCGAAGGTTGCCAGCCTGAGGTAATGCGGTCGAGATCAGAGAAACCAGAGGGAACTCCGGAAAGCCCTTCTTGCTTGCTGATGTGTTCGATACGCTCAAGGGCTTGACGAATCAGCGCTTCCGAGCTTTCGTAGTTACGCTTTAAGTTTCCTTGGGCAACTTCAAATAATTTTTGTTCCGAACTGTCCAAAAGTTCAAGAACATCGGTTGTTTCGTCGAAGGCACTCTCGATGATTTCACTCGAGATTCGAATGAGTTCACGTTGAATGTGCTTTTGGATGATGATGCGGGCGTGGTACTCAATGTGGGCGGCGGAACTGACCTTTTGGCTTAATTGGGCCAAATAGACTTCACCACCGGCCTGCTTCATCTGACCTTCTTTGCGTAACTCCGAGGCTACGGTAAGAATATCTACAGGCTGATTCTCTCCAAAGAGACTGACCACAGCCTTGAAAATGTGCTGGTGCCTTTCGTTGTAGAATGCCTCGTGGTGGAGGATGTCGACGATTTTTGAGAGTGCATTTTTATCAATAAGCAAGGCTCCCAAAACAGCTTCTTCCAAATCAACGGCTTGCGGGGGTACACGACCTCCAGCCGTCAAGTTGACGAGGGCTCCGGAACCGCGTCCGGCATTGGGTTGATTTGCTCTTTGTTCTGCCATTCTTCTAAGTTACTCTTCGTAGACGCCCATTGCAAAGAATTTCTCCATTCTTGCAGCCACTAGGTCTTCAGTACTCATTTTTTCAAGTGCCTTGGTATGTTTCACGATCTCACGCTTCACGATCTCGAACATCGCATCTGGGTTGGCATGAGCGCCGCCGAGAGGTTCCTTGATAATGCCGTCAATGAGGCCGTTTTTCTTCATGTCTTTCGCCGTCAATTTCAATACTTCAGCAGCGGTTTCTTTGTAATCCCAGCTTCTCCAAAGGATAGAAGAACAGCTTTCTGGGGAGATCACACTGTACCAAGTGTTCTCAAGCATGAGGACTTTATCACCAACACCGATACCGATGGCACCTCCTGAGGCACCTTCTCCAATGATGATACAAATGACCGGCACTTTGAGGCGGGCCATTTCCATAATGTTCTTAGCAATGGCCTCACCTTGCCCGCGCTCCTCCGCTTCGAGTCCTGGGAAGGCTCCTGGGGTGTCGATCAAGGTGATGATAGGACGACCAAACTTTTCGGCTTGCTTCATTAGGCGCAAGGCTTTGCGGTACCCTTCCGGGTTGGCCATACCAAAGTTGCGGTATTGACGCATCTTGGTGTTCACGCCTTTTTGTTGGCCGATGAACATGTAGCTCTTGCCATCAATGGTTCCCCAACCACCTACCATCGCTTTATCATCTTTTACACCGCGATCGCCGTGCATTTCGATGAAATCCCCTTGGGTCAAGGCGTTGATGTAGGCCATGGTGTAGGGACGTTGTGGGTGACGTGATAATTGGACACGTTCCCAAGCGCTGAGGTTGCTGTAGATGTCCTTCTTAGCGTCGTCGAGTTTTTGCTGAATATCAGTGATGGTTTTGGCCATATCTACACCGGTTTCGTCGGCGAGTTCCAAGGCTTTTGTTAGCTGATTTTCAAGCTCTTCAATGGGTTTTTCAAATGAAAGATAGTCCATAATTACATTCTGAATCGGTCGTGCAAAATACAAAGTCCTTAGGAGAGGGACTTCCTTTTTCGTGCCTTTATTATTCCATTTGCGATGACGGTAGCTAAAATCACTACCACTCCAATGTAAAAGGTAGGGGTCATATTTTCTTGGGCGCCGAAAATAATGGCGGCCAAACCTATACCATAGACGGGTTCAAGGTTGATGGCGAGCATAACGGAAAAGGGGCTCATTCGCTTGAGTAATTCGACGCTTTGGATGAAGGGGTAAGCCGTACAGAGCAGGGCGAGAACGGCCATGAAGTACCAGTCGCTCGTGGTGGTGATCCACAGGGACATGGGATTGTGTGAGCCGAAGAAAAGGTCATAGAGGCCGACGCCGATAAAGGCAAAGCCCAGTTCCCAGAACGTGACTTGGACAGGGAGGGGGTATCGTGCGACCAATTGTTTATTCAATATGCTAAACGATGCACTTAAAGATGCGCTGATCAGGGCGATGAGGACGCCGAGTTGGTAATTGGTCACCTTCAAACCTAAAATCTCATAATAGCGGAGGTTGGCTGCGTCTGGCGTTTCATAGAAAATAACCACAACGCCCAGCACTACAATGGCGCCGAGGAGGAGTTCGATGATATCAATCTTGCCCCTGCCTAGCACTGGTTTTAGTAGCGCCGACCATAGGGCACCAGTGGAAATTCCGGCAAGGGTGAGGCTGATATTTGCAATTTTAATGGCGCCAAAAAAGGTGATCCAGTGGGTGGCTATGAGTATGCCGCACAAGGCCATGAAGCCTAATTCTTTCCAAGAGGCGCGGAAGGGGCGCTTTTTCCAGAACATGAATAGGGCGATGGCGACGGTAGTCATGGCGGTCCGGTTAAAGACCAGGGAAATCGCATCTACACTGATGTATCGGCCTAGGATGGCGGTAAAACCCCAGATAAACACGATGAAGTGCAGGCTGAGCTGGTCGCGCAGATGTGAGCCTTTTTCGAAGTTCATGTCCAATTATTTCGGAGCAACAATGTAGCGCCAAATCGCCACACCCGCGAACAGAATGTTGGGGATCCATATGGCGAATTCGGCCGGTTGGATGGTGATCCAAAGCAAGGTCTTCCCGAGCCAACCGTCAGTGCTTAATATACCAGTGGTGGCAAATGTTTGGGAGATTTGCATGGTGAAGATGTAAATGGCACTGAGCACCAGGCCGATGGCAATATTGATGCCTAGTCCACCGCGTCTTTTTTGACTGGCGAGGGATACGGCAAGGAGAACGAAGACATAGGCGCTCAAGGGGTAGGAGGAGCGTCTTTGCATTTCCATTTGGTAGGAGGCGATGTTTTCGTTGCCTGTGATTTCTTCTTGTGCGATGAATTTGCTGAGCTCACGACTGTTCATGGTCGCGATGGAATTGAGTTTTGGAGCGATTTGCTCCGAAGTGAACGATAGAGCGGTGTCGAGACGTCGCCCGGAAAGGATGTGTTCTTGCCCAAGGGAATCTAACTTGCGTAGGCGGTAGTTATCCAAGCGCCACTTGCCAATGGCGGTATCCAGGCGGACGAAATCTGCGCTGAGTTTGCTGGCGAGCTTGTGGTCTTCGAAGACTTCATAAGTGAATTGGTACCCGCTGTGGCGCGTTCCAGAGAAGGTTTCGAAGTAGACGTAATGGCCGGGAAGGACCTGGCGGTGGACCTTTTGGTTGATGGGTCTATTCACGCCGGTCACGTATTTCTCCTCGAAGGCAATGCGTTTGATATTGGTTTGTGGAACGACCAAGTGGTTTAGGGTGAGGCTCATCAAGCAGATGATGGTGGCGCCTATCCAGTAGGGACGCAGTAGGCGTCTAAAGCTGGTTCCCGAGGTTAGGATGGCGACAATCTCAGAGTTCGCTGTAATACGCGAAGTGAACCAAATGGTAGAAATAAATAAGATCAGAGCACTGAAGGTGTTCCCGTAGAAGGCAATGAAGTTGATGTAATAATCGAAAATGATTTCGTGGAGTTCAGCGCCGTTTTGGAAGTCGTCCAATTTTTCGCTGATATCAAAGACGATAGCAATGGATAGGATGAGCACCATGGTCAGCACGAAGCTGCCCAAGAATTTGCGCAATATGTACCAATCCAATTTTCTCACCTTCCTAGAGTCTTTGTTCTAATTTAGGAATCATTTGGTTCTTCCAGCTTGCAAAATCACCAGCGATGATGTGTTCGCGTGCTTGCTCTACCAGCCAGAGGTAGAACCTGATGTTATGCATAGAAGCAATTTGGGCGCCTAAGGATTCTTTACTGTGAATCAGGTGGCGCGCGTAGGCGAGGGTATATTGTGAATCGACAAAGCTCGAACCATTAGGATCGAGCGGTTCGTGGACATTTTCCCATTTCTTATTGCGGAGGTTGATAATTCCTTCGCTCGTAAAAATTTGGCCGTTTCGGCCGTTTCTCGTGGGCATGACACAATCGAACATATCTACTCCCAACGAAATGTTTTCCAAAATATTGGCTGGTGTACCCACGCCCATCAAATACCTGGGCTTGTCCGCGGGGAGAATGCGGCAAGCGCCCGCGGCATGTTTGTACATTTCCTCGGCAGGCTCACCCACGCTCAATCCTCCAATGGCATTGCCATCTGCATTTTTACTGGCGATGTATTCTGCGCTTTCATCGCGCAGGTCGTCGTAGGTGGAGCCTTGAACGATGGGGAACAGGCTTTGTGAGTATCCGTAGAGCGGGTCCACTTGGTCCAAGCGGTCGAAACAGCGATCGAGCCAGCGATGGGTCATGTGCATGCTATCCTTGGCGTACTCATAGTTGGACGGATATGGTGGGCATTCGTCGAAGGCCATGATGATATCTGCGCCTATTTCGCGCTGAATGTCCATGACGCGTTCCGGGGTGAACAAATGCTTGGTCCCGTCGATGTGGCTGGCGAAGGTGGCTCCTTCCTCGGTGATCTTCCGTTGATTCGCGAGACTATATACTTGGTAGCCGCCACTATCTGTGAGGATGGGGCGGTCCCAGCCGTTGAATTTATGGAGTCCACCGGCGGCTTTTAAGATTTCTGTACCGGGGCGCAGAAAAAGGTGGTAGGTATTCCCTAGGATGATTTGGGCCTTGGTATCCTCCTTGAGGTCCTTGGTATGCACGCCTTTGACCGTACCTGCAGTACCCACCGGCATAAAAATGGGAGTTTGTATGTTGCCGTGGTCGGTCTCAAGGGTTCCGGCTCTTGCGAAACTTTTATCGTCCGTATGTAATAAGGTGAACTTCATGTAGCGCAAAAGTACGGCACCCACGCTATCTTTGGCCCATGCAAACAGTAGAACTCATCTATGGTCATTTTCCTGGGTTGTCCCAGAAGCAGCAGGACCAATTCGCTGCACTATTTGACCTCTACACGGAATGGAATGCGAAAATCAATGTGATCTCTCGCAAGGATATGGACAGCTTCTACGAAAAGCACGTCTTACATTCTCTTGGCATTGCCAAAATTTACTCCTTCAAGTCGGGACAAAAAGTCTTGGACGTGGGCACAGGTGGTGGCTTTCCTGGTATTCCGCTGGCCATTCTCTTTCCAGAGACTCAATTCCATTTGGTAGATTCCATCGGAAAGAAAATCAAGGTGGTCGAGGCAGTGGCTGAAGCTCTGGGTTTGGAAAATATTAAGGCATCTCACGGACGTGCGGAGCAGTTCAAAGGGCCGTACGATTTTGTAGTGAGCCGTGCGGTGACCCACATGCAACGCTTCTTGCCTTGGATCAAGGGTAAGATTGCATCGAAGAACTTGGACCCCGATCGTGTGAACGGGCTCTTGTATTTGAAAGGCGGTGATTTGGCCGAGGAATTGGGCCCGCTGAAGGCTCGAATTTCTGCGCTGTCTAGACATTTCGACGGCGAATTCTTTGAAACGAAGAAGGTGGTCTACTTGCCGAAAAGCGAAATCAACAATTTTAGAGGATAAAAAAAGGCGCCCTCGGGGCGCCTTTTTTATGTAGAGGACGAAAAAATTTTCGTCTTACCCTAGGAATGGGTAACGGTAATCTGTTGTAGGAACCAAGGTCTCCTTGATGGTACGAGCATTGACCCAACGCAATAGGTTGAGGTAAGATCCTGCCTTGTCGTTCGTTCCTGAACCACGTGCACCCCCGAACGGCTGCTGGCCCACAACGGCACCTGTTGGCTTATCGTTGATGTAGAAGTTACCGGCGGCATTCTCCAATCTGTTGGTGGCTTCAATGGCTATGTAACGATCGCCTGAGAAAATGGATCCGGTCAAGGCATATTCAGAAGTGCTGTCCACAAGGTCAAGCATGCTGTCCCAATCCGCATCAGCGTACACATAGATGGTCAACACAGGGCCAAAGATTTCTTCCACCATGGTGCGGAACTTAGGATTTGTAGTCACCACAACTGTAGGCTCGATGAAGTATCCTTTGCTCTTGTCGTATCCGCCACCTGCGATAATCTCAGCATCACTTTGCTCTTTTACGTACTCGATGTACGAAGCAATTTTGTCGAAGGCTTTCTCGTCGATCACCGCATTAATGAAGTTACCCATATCTTCTGGGGTTCCCATTTTGAAGGTGGCGAGGTCAGCCAAAAGTTCTTCTTTCACTGCCGGCCACATGCTCTGAGGAATGTAGGCACGTGAGGCCGCAGAACATTTTTGTCCTTGGAATTCGAAGGCACCGCGACTTAGGGCTGTGCTCACTTCCTTGCTCTTGGCAGAAGGGTGTACTACGACGAAGTCCTTACCACCAGTCTCCCCAACGATACGTGGGTACGAGCGGTATTTGTGGATGTTATTTCCGATGGTTTTCCAAAGGTTTTGGAATACGCCGGTAGATCCTGTGAAGTGGATGCCTGCGAAATCTTTGTGTTCGAAAATCACATCACCTGCGACAGGGCCACTAACATATACAAGGTTGATGACACCGTCCGGTAGGCCCGCCTCACGGAAGATTTCCATGACGACGTTTGCAGAATAGATTTGCGAGTTGGCCGGCTTCCATACGACGGTGTTGCCCATCAAGGCAGCCGAAGAAGGAAGGTTACCAGCAATGGCGGTAAAGTTGAAAGGTGTAAGGGCGAAAACGAATCCTTCCAGTGGACGGTATTCCATACGGTTCCATACCCCTGGAGAGCTTTCCGGTTGTTCGCTGTAAATCTGCGTCATGTATTCGACATTGAAGCGAAGGAAATCGGCCAATTCACATACTGAATCAATCTCACTTTGGAAACAGTTCTTGCCTTGTGCTAACATGGTGGCTGCATTGATTGTATAGCGGTACTTCCCACTGATCAGTTCTGCGGCTTTCAAGAAAATAGACGCGCGGTGTTCCCAAGGCATATTAGACCAGCGGTCTTTCGCTGCTAGTGCCGCTTCAATGGCTGCTTCCACGTGGCTCGCATCGCCTTTGTGGAAGGTGCCGATCACGTGTTGGTGATCGTGCGGAGGGGTGAGGTTACCGGTGTTGCCCGTGCGCACTTCTTCGCCGCCGATGTACATGGGTACGTCCACTTGGGCGTTGAATTGCGCCTTGTAAGAGGCTAATAATGCTTCGCGTTCAGGAGTGCCTGGTGCATAATCGTAGATAGGCTCGTTGGCAGCAACAGGTACATTGAAAATTCCGTTCGACATGTTATGGGATTTTGGTTCTTAACAATGCTTCAAAGTTAAGGTGTACGAAGCGGAAAAGCCGTAACTATTGATACGTTTGTAAGGGAAGGGGCTAATTGTTGATTACCCGTGAAAAATCATCTAAACTTTTTGTGCCAATTACGCCTTAAGGTAGGTAGACATTTTACATTTGTCGCTCACTTTAATTGCTCATATGAAAACGCATAATTTTTCCGCTGGTCCATGTATTCTTCCTGGCCAAGTGTTTGAAGAAGCTTCTAAAGCATTATTAGATTTTGACGGATTAGGGTTGTCTGTTGTTGAAATCTCACACCGCAGCAAGAATTTTGTTGCCGTGATGAACGAGGCGGTCGCCTTAGTTAAAGAAACCTTGAACGTGCCAGATACCCACGAGGTAATCTTTCTTCAAGGGGGTGCGTCATTGCAGTTCGCGATGGTAGCCTACAACTTCTTGACGGACACCGGCAAAGCACAATACCTCGATACAGGGGCTTGGGCAAGCAAGGCTTTGAAAGAGGCAGTAGGATTAGGCAGTGCAGAGGCTATTGCTTCTTCTAAGGAGGCGAACTACAACTTTATTCCAAAAGGGTACAGCATCGATCCTGCAGCGGATTACTTCCACTGCACGTCGAACAATACCATCTACGGAACACAGATGAAGTCGTTCCCAGAAACTGACGTTCCAGTGATTTGTGATATGAGCTCGGATATTTTCTCTCGTCCTGTGGATGTGAGTAAATTCGATTTGATTTACGCGGGCGCACAGAAAAACTTGGGCCCTGCGGGAGCGACTTTGGTGATCGTGCGCAAGGATGCCCTCGGGAAATCTGGACGCTACATCCCAACGATGTTAAAGTACACTACGCACATTGAGAAAGAGAGCATGTTCAACACGCCTCCGGTATTCTCTGTGTATGTAAGCATGTTGACCTTACGTTGGT
>JAKMGS010000141.1 GCA_022424815.1 Schleiferiaceae bacterium
GTTCTACTAAATGTGATTGGGTGGTATTAAACCCGGATGGGACGGAGCATGTTCGCTTCTCCACCATGGGGTTTAATCCATACTTTCACTCTACCCCCTTCATCGAAGAAGAATTGGGCGGTAATGCCGTCATTCAACGTATCAAAAACAGCGTAGATTATGTTTACTTCTATGGTGCCGGCGCCTCAAGTGAAAGCTTAAAGGACATTATTAAAGACGGGCTACAGCGCATCATGCCTGAAGCCAAGATTAATGTAGACCATGATTTGGTGGCCAGTGCCTACTCTACTTACACTGGTGTGCCCGC
Organism: Schleiferiaceae bacterium; assembly: GCA_022424815.1. GTDB lineage: Bacteria > Bacteroidota > Bacteroidia > Flavobacteriales > Schleiferiaceae > UBA10364. Next base: position 308 of record JAKMGS010000141.1, read on the forward strand.
CATTACTTGTATCCTAGGAACCGGCTCGAACAGCTGCTACTTTGACGGAGAGTCTGTAAGCGAAGAAGTACCTGCACTAGCATATGTATTGGGTGATGAAGGAAGCGCGAGTTTTATCGGCAAGCGTTTGGTTTCTGATTTCTTATACAAGTGCCTTCCCGCTGAGTTGGCAGAAGATTTCTATCTGACCTACCAGTTAGATAAGGACGAAATCATCACCAGCGTATACAACAAGCCAAATGCGAACGTATACCTCGCCTCGTTTAGCCGTTTTGCAGGCAAGCACATGGAGAATCCATATGTAAAAATGATCGTCCGTGAAGGCTTTGCCAAGTTCGCCGACATCCACATTGCCTGCTTTGAAAACTGTCGTGAAGTGCCTATCCACTTTGTAGGTTCGGTAGGTGCGATTTTCCATGAACTCTTGGAAGAAGTCTTGGCGGAGCGAGGCATGACTATGGGTCAAATAATGCGCAAGCCCGTGGACGGCTTAATCAAATACCACGTGGAATACCTCAAGGTTCTTGAGGTCTATCAAGCACAATCATGATAAAAGGATTCCTTTTTGATCTAGACGGCGTTATTGTAGATACCGCCGTTTTTCATTTTCAAGCATGGCGTCGTTGTGCACAGAAACTAGGTGGTGATTTCACAGAAGCCCAAAACGAAGAGCTCAAAGGCGTAAGTCGCGTTGACTCTTTGAAGAAGATTATCGAGTGGACAGGAGCCTCCGTAACCGAAGTTGAATTTGAGGCACTAATGGTGGAGAAAAACGAGTGGTACTTGGAATTAGTCCAAGAGCTCTCTGCAGCTGATGGTTTACCCGGTGCAGTGGCTTTCCTCCAGCAAGCTCATGCGCAAGGAATCAAGATCGCACTAGGCAGCGCATCCAAAAACGCTCCTATGATTTTGGATAAAATGGGCCTGACGCCCCTTTTCGACGCGATAATTGATGGGAATAATGTGATAAACGGCAAACCACACCCTGAGGTATTTTTGAAAGGTGCTGCTGCACTTGGCCTCAACCCAGAGGAATGCGTCGTTTTCGAAGATTCAATCGCTGGCGTTCAGGCGGCCAAGACAGGAGGAATGAGCTGTGTGGGAATAGGAACCCCAGAAACTTTAGAAGGGGCAAATGTACACTTTACCGCATTAGGCGATACCACTCCTGAAGAGCTAGTAGCACGTTTTAACGTGTAACCGCTAGGTCAAATGTTCAATAAATACACCGAGGTTCATCCTTGGAAAATCATCGAGCGTCGCTGGGATGCCAATAACCATCCTAAGAGTGAAAGTTTGTTCTCCATCGGCAATGGCCGCATGGGCCAACGCGCCAATTTTGAAGAGACCTACACCGGTGAAAGTCTTCAAGGCTCCTACATCGCGGGAGTATATTACCCTGATAAAACAAGAGTAGGTTGGTGGAAAAACGGGTACCCGGAGTACTTCGCCAAGGTATTGAACTCTTGTAATTGGATCGGCATTCAGGTGAAGGTCGACGGAGAGGAATTGGACCTTAATACCGCTACTGAAGTAGCATCATTCTACCGCGAGCTCGACATGCAAAGCGGATTGCTCAAGCGCTCTTTCGAAGCAACCCTTCCTTCAGGCAAAATCGTAGCTGTTGAAGCCGAGCGTTTGGTAAGCATCGTTCAAGACGAGATTGGAACCATTTCCTACAGCGTTACTCCAAAGAATTTCTCAGGCAAGATTGAATTGTGCTCGTACCTAGATTTTGATGTGGAAAACGAGGACAGCAACTACGACGAGAAGTTTTGGGAGCCTGTAACTCAAGGTCAAGAAGCGGGCGCAAGCTATGTACACGCCAAGACCAAAAAGACCGGTTTTGAGGTAACAGTGGCCATGCGCAATGGTGTCACATTAGACGGAGCGCCGCAAGAATGGGGCAAGAGTACAGATGCGAAACACATGTTCGTCAGTGAGTGCACCTGTTATGAAGTCGCTCAGGGTCAAACCTTGAAACTTGAAAAATTTGCAGCGGTTTTATCCAGCATGAACCACGACGTGGCAAGCTTGGACGCTACGGCAGCAGCGAGCGCCACAGCGGCGGCAGCGCAAGGCTATGAGGCATTACGTGGTGAGCACGTAGCCGCATGGCACAACAAATGGGAGACCTCTGATATTGAGATTGACGGCGATGCGGAAGCACAGCAAGGCATCCGTTTCAATATCTTCCACATGAACCAGACCTTCACGGGTGTGGACGATAGATTGAACATCGGCCCGAAAGGTTTTACCGGCGAGAAATACGGCGGTTCTACCTACTGGGATACCGAAGCTTACTGTTTGCCTTTCTACCTTGCAACGGCGCAGCCGGAGGTGGCAAAGAACTTGTGTTTATACCGTTACAAGCAGCTAGACAAGGCCATCGAAAATGCGGGCAAGCTTGGGTTTACCGACGGCGCCGCATTGTACCCGATGGTAACGATGAACGGCGAGGAATGTCACAACGAGTGGGAAATCACTTTCGAGGAAATCCACCGCAATGCAGCCATCGCTTATGGCGTGTTCGATTACATACGTCACACACAGGATTGGGGTTATCTAGCCGAAGGAGGGTTTGAAGTTCTTCTAGGTATTAGCCGATTCTGGTCGCAGCGTGTGAATTGGTCACAGGAGAAAGAAGCCTACGTAATGCTGGGAGTGACTGGGCCGAACGAATACGAGAACAACATCAACAACAACTGGTACACCAACCGCATGGCGGCGTGGACCTTGGAGTGGACGCTTGAAGCCCACCATTGGCTGAAAGAAAATGCTGCGGACGCGCTTGGCACTATTGCCAGCAAGACTGCGCTGAACGCAGATACAGAATTCGCCAAGTGGAACGATCTCATCGCCAAGATGTACTACCCGAAAAGCGAGAAATTAGGCGTGGTATTGCAGCAGGACGGCTTCTTAGACAAGGAGCAACTTACTGCCGACGACCTCAGCTTGGACGAGCGCCCGATCAACCAGCACTGGAGCTGGGACCGCATCTTGCGTTCGATCTTCATCAAGCAAGCAGACGTATTACAGGGCTACTACTTCTTGAACCACCTCTACGAGAAAGAAGAAGTAAAGCGCAATTTCGACTTCTATGAGCCGAAGACCGTTCATGAAAGCTCGTTGAGCCCATGTGTGCATGCTATTCTTGCAGCGCAGATTGATTACCCAGAGAAAGCCTACGAAATGTACCTGCGCACCTCTCGTTTGGACATCGACGATTACAACCGCGAAGTTCACGAAGGGTTGCACATCACCTCGATGGCAGGAACATGGATGTCTGTAGTGCAAGGTTTCGGCGGAATGAAGATTCGCGACGAAGAGTTGCACTTCACACCAAAGCTTCCGGCACAGTGGAAGGGCCTCACCTTCTCCATCCTTTGGAGAGGCGCAACGCTCAAAGCCAACCTCATCGCCGAGGGCATGACCATCGAAAACGTAAGTGGCGCTCCAGCCAAATTTGCAATCGACGGCCAGTGGTTTGAAGTAGCCGCAGGAGAAAACGCATCTACTGCAGCAGCAGCATATGCTTAATCATTTGATACTATCTTAGAAAGGCGCCACGTGCGCCTTTTTTTAGCCCACAGAACATGAAGAAATTTTTAACGATACTCTCCATCAGTGCAGCGCTCGCTGCCTGTAACGTTCAGCCCTCAGAAACCCTTCGCATGCAGGCCTCTGATCTGGCTTCGCCGCACGTTCATCACGGTACCCAAAGTGCCTTTGTGTTAAATGATTATGCAAATGGACTGCTCGAATTACCAAGTGGTCTAGACTTCGACGGAGAAGTGATCACGGGTACTCTAGAGCATGAGCTGAACTTCGCGCATATCGATGGAGATCATGAGAATCTCGATGTGCCTTTCTTCAGAGGCGCCAAGCGCGCCATCACCTTGAGCATTCCTGGTTTCGAAGGAGAAGAGGTGAAGGTCAAAGGTGTATTTAACGCTTGGAACAGCGATGCCACCTTCTTGGAATGGAACGGTAGCGCTTGGGAAGCGCTTTTGGTACTTGCGCCCGGT
>JAKMGS010000142.1 GCA_022424815.1 Schleiferiaceae bacterium
AATCTCAAGACGCACAGCTTCAACTTGTAAAGCCAAGGCCACTTTATTATCAGCGACGAAATGCCTGTTGATGCTATTCTGTAAATCCTTGCTTGAACCAATGTAGATAATTTCATCTGCAGCGTTAAAGATGTAATAGATACCCACCTTGTTCTGCAAATCCCTCACCTGCTCCTTGAATGGATTCTTCTGCACGCTGGCCTCTCGAGAAACTTGCACTTCACTATATACAGAGGCTCTGTCCTTTTCAAACAGCACTTTGAGTAAATCCAACGTAAGCCTAGCATCACCTTCCGCACGATGGCGTGCAGTATTGACTAGGCCCAATTCTTTGCTGACGGTCTTCAACCCATAGTTCTCCCAATCTGGAAAAATGCGTTCCGCATAGGGAATGGTATCGAGGGTGGCGCGATGGTAATCGAACCCTAGGGCGTCAAACTCTTGCTGAAAGATTCGGTAGTCGAAACTGATGTTGTGAGCGACAAACGTGCAATCTTCGGTGATCTTCACCACCCGCTTGGCCAGCTCGTAAAACTTCGGCGCGGTACGCACCATTTTATTGGTAATCCCCGTCAGCTTAGTAACATAAGGATCAATAGATTTTTCGGGGTTGACCAGAGAAACGAATTGGTCCACGACCTCCCCATCTTCCATAATGAAAATGGCGATGTCGATGATCTTTTCAGACCCAAAGGATCCGCCCGTACACTCTATATCTACCACCGCGAATTTCATGCGGAATAATGTCTAGCGCCAAAGATGGACGAACCTATACGCACATGGGTCGCGCCACATGCCAAGGCAATTTCATAATCCCCGCTCATCCCCATGCTCAATACCTCCCAACCTCGGTCTGGGCCGTAGGTTTCAAAAGCGTTGTGCAAGGCAGTGAATTCTTTACGGATTTGGGCGTGATTGTCGGTAAATGTGGCCATTCCCATCAACCCGCGAATACGGACGTTCGGGTATTGTCCCAACGTTTGCACGACCTCTGGAACCTCGTCCAAATCAAAACCAAATTTGGTATCCTCTTGGGCAATGTGAACCTGTAAGGTGCAGTCAATAATGCGCCCCACCTTCGCGGCCTCTTTATTTAGTGCTGCCAAGACCTTTGGTCGGTCCACCCCGTGCACGAGATGCACAAAGGAGGCCATGTATTTGATTTTATTAGTTTGAATATGACCGATCATGTGCCAATGGATATCCTTCGGCATCACTTCATACTTCTGTGCCATCTCTTGGATTTTATTCTCCCCAAAATGGCGCTGATCTGCATCGTAGGCCTCCATCAACAACTCCACCGGCTTGGTCTTGCTGACCGCGATGAGTGTGGCTTTGGGCCCAATTTTAGTACGTAAATCCTCTAAAGATTCTGCAATGGTCATTTGAACACGTGAAGCAATAATCCGCTTCGTAGTTTAGGCTCAATATACGTGCTCTTTGGAGGCATTGACCCCCTATTTTCGGCAATTTCTTTCAATAGTTTTACACTAACTGGAGGCAATCTGAACCCAAGATTATACCCTCGTTTTCCCATCGCAGCGCTCATGTCCAAATCGCTCTGTCGTACGTACCTCAGCCTGCTATCATTGCGCTCATCGTGCACCTCAAACAAGGGCTTCAAAATACTGTCCAACAACAACTGTGTAGCCAGCACTTCGTCTGCGGCCTTATCCTTATGAATCAATCCGTACCAGCGGCCTTCCCAGTACATTTCGAAATTATGCTCGCCAAGCTCAGCATTAGGACCATCTAGTGGAACCACCGAATAAGTGGTGCCCAAATCACTCACATCGAAAACGCGGTCTTCTAACTTCATCCAACGCTCAAAGGCCTGTATGCTCAGCTGTTTTTCGCTCATGAACATACAAAGCACCCCTTGGGCCAATGGATTCTCGGGCCTGCCCTCAGCCACCCTCACCGAAGATGCCAACCTATGGTGCCCGTCGGCAATATATTTGGTGCCGGCCTGCGCAAAAAACTCCTGCAGCACCCCTACCCATTTCTCAGGGACAGGCCACAGTTGATGTAAGTAGCGATCCGTAGAGGAAAACTCATATTCTGGCCGGTCTAATTGAACCTCAGCCAAACATTGCTCATACGCCTCGTTCACCGAACCAAAAATGAGCACCGGCTCCGCCTGAAAACCGGTCGCATCCAGGTATTTCTCAAAGAGCTTCTCCCGACGTTCCAGCGTTTTCTCGTGCGGCAAGGTCTTGCCCTGCGCCACACTGTCCGCATCCAACAACCCGATAACCCCTAAAAAATCATGGGTCGGCGTTTTCTGACGGTACAAATAATAGGTGGCCAATTCTTCCTGCAAGAACACCCCTTCATCCATGAAGGCATCGAAACGCTCCCGCACCGCCTCAAAACGACGTTCGTAACTCGCTTCAGGCAGAGCATTGGGATTAATGACGTGCAAGAAGGTATAGGGATTGTTTTCGAGCTTGTCTTCAAGTTCGTAGGGCTCATAGCTGATGTACGAGCGTGTTGCAACCAAATACGCCTTGTCCCTCGTGGGACGGGTGGCTTTGAAGGGATGTAACATGTTGGTGGTTCTCTTTGGGTCCCCCCAAGGTACGCCGACCGCGTAACATTCCCCAACAAAAAAGCCCCGCTCCGCGGGGCTTTTTTAAGAATGCTAAAATTTTTGCCTTAAGCTTCGGCTGCTAGGGCGTCGATGTGCGCCGCCAGCTCAGTTCCGATGCGGTCCTGTGCCTCACCTGTTGCCGCACCAATATGTGGTGTCAAGCTGATCTTTCCGTTCATCAATACCTTGATGGCTGGTGTTGGCTCGTTCTTAAACACATCCAATCCAGCACCGGCAACCTTGCCACTTTCTAGGGCATCCAACAACGACTCTTCATTGATCACACCTCCACGAGCTGCGTTCAACAAGAATACGCCGTCCTTCATCTTGGCCAGTTCAGCCTCACCAATAAGGTCCCCACCTGGCACATGCAATGAGATGAAATCACTTTCTGCTAACACGCCTTCAAATCCTACGTTCTTGCATGTGAAGGTCGCAGATTGACCGTCGAAGAAATCAAGGCTTACCTCTACATCATCATTGTGCATGTCAGAGAAAACCACTCGCATACCAGCACCAATGGCAAGCTTCGCCAAGGCCTGGCCAATACGACCGAAACCGATAATCCCTAAGGTGCGGCCCTTGAGCTCAATACCGTTGGCGTACGCTTTTTTCAATGATGCAAACTGCGTATCACCATCTAATGGCATTTGACGGTTTGAATCGTGCATGAATCTGACCAACGAACGCATGTGCGCCATGACCAATTCTGCTACAGAGTCCGATGAAGCTGCAGGTGTATTGAACACCTTCAACCCTTTGCCACGAGCGTACTCCACATCGATATTGTCCATTCCTACACCGCCGCGGCCGATCCCTTTAATAGAAGGGCAGGCATCAATCAAGGCTTGACGTACAGTGGTCGCTGAGCGTACCAACACCACATCTACCTGGTGCTCGTTAATGTAGTTTTCTAGTTGGTCCTGAGCCACCTTCGTGGTGATCAGTTCGTGGCCAGAGGCTTCAATAGCCGCTGCGCCTGATGCAGAAATACCGTCGTTTGCTAAGACTTTCATGCGTGTTGTTTTTCTAGTTCTTTCATACAATCTACTAATGCCTGAACGCTATCGAGATCCATGGCATTGTACATGGAAGCGCGGTAACCACCCACAGAGCGGTGTCCGTTGATTCCACTAATATTGGCTGCGTTCCAAAGTGCGTCGAACGCCTCTTTATGTGCCGCCTCGTCCTTCAAAAGGAAACATGCGTTCATATTCGAGCGATCCTCAACCGCTGCCGTACCTATGAACAATGGATTGCGATCTATTTCACCATAAATCAAATCCGCTTTGGCTTGATTGCGAGCGGCAATGGCTTCTATACCACCCATCTCTTTCAACCAGCGCAAGGTCAACATGCTCACATACACAGAGAATACCGGAGGCGTGTTGAACATGCTCTCTTTCTCAATGTGCGTAGTGTACTTTAACATCGTTGGGATGTAGCGTCCAGATTTCCCGAGGGCATCCTTGCGTACAATCACCAAGGTCGCTCCCGCAGGGCCCAAGTTTTTCTGTGCGCCCGCGTAAATCAAATCGAATTTGCTCACATCCACGGGACGAGAGAAAATATCTGAGCTCATATCACAAATCACTGGAACGTCCGTTTCTGGGAATGACTTCATCTGTGTGCCGTAAATGGTATTGTTCGACGTGCAGTGGAAGTAATCCGCCGAAGGATCGATGCTGTACCCTTTGGGAATAAAGTTGAAATTCGCTTCCTTAGAAGAAGCAATGGCCT
>JAKMGS010000049.1:0-540 GCA_022424815.1 Schleiferiaceae bacterium
ATCTTCTACCATCATGATAAAATCTGTCAAGGCAGGCGAGTACACAGCACCGCCGGCACAAGGGCCCATCATGGCAGATAATTGGGGAATGACTCCTGAGGCTTGAACGTTACGGTAAAAAATATCGCTGTACCCGCCTAGGGATACTACGCCCTCTTGAATGCGTGCACCACCACTATCGTTCAATCCGATCACTGGCGCGCCCGTCTTCATTGCGAGCTCCATAATTTTCACAATCTTCTCAGCATGAGCTTCGGCCAGGGAACCGCCCAGCACCGTAAAGTCTTGGGCATATACGTAGGTCAATCGACCATTTACTGTCCCGTAACCGGTGACCACTCCGTCGCCAAGAATCTTCTGTTTATCCAGACCGAAAAGGTTGCTCCTGTGGGTGACCAGGGCACCCATCTCCTGAAAACTCCCTTCATCGAGAAGGAAATGAATGCGCTCGCGAGCGGTCAATTTCCCCTTCGCATGCTGGGCTTCTATGCGTTTCTCACCGCCGCCCTTGGTACTCTCTTCCCGTAGACGCGACAGTTC
>JAKMGS010000049.1:550-11910 GCA_022424815.1 Schleiferiaceae bacterium
TGTGTCTGTTGTTTCTGTGGTTAAGTTACTGCTGCGAAAAGGCATTTCGCAAATCAACTTTGGTATGTCTGTGAAATCTTTTGGTCTCCTTTGCCTTGCGACGAATTTCCGCTTGCTCCTCTTCTGGCAGGTGGATGACCTCCACACATTGGGGCGTGCAGCATCCTTCGTTTTTCTCGGCGCATGACTCGCATTGGATGAAGAGGAGGTTACAGGCCTTGTTGGCACAGTTCACATGGGTGGCGGAAGGTTGGCCACACTGGTGGCATTCGGAGATGATTTCGTCTGAAATACATTCCCCGAGGCGCTCGTCGAACACGAAGTTGATCCCGTGGAATTTATTTGGCAATGCTTCCTTATCTATTTGACGGGCATAATCAATGATACCCCCATGAAGCTGATTCACATCTTTGAAACCATGATGCTTGAGGTAGGCAGAGGTCTTCTCACAACGAATTCCGCCGGTACAGTATAGCAAGATCTTACGGTCCTCTTGGCCTTTGAGTTTTTCTAGGACCATGGGCAGTTCTTCGCGGAAGGTTTCGGCTTCCGGCAGAATGGCACCTTCAAAGTGGCCGATCTCGCTTTCATAGTGATTGCGCATGTCCACGATAACAGGGTCATGATTTTCGATGGCGTTGTTCCAATCCTTCGCCGTGAGGTGGGCGCCTACGTCAGTTACGTCGTAATCTTCCGGTTGGAGTCCGTCAGCAACGATTTGGTCGCGCACCTTGATAATAAGCTTGAGGAAAGATTTACCGTCGGTTTTATCGGTCACAGCCATTTTGAACGGCACGTCCTTAAAATATTCTATGCCGTGGAGTTGTTGTTCGAAGGACTCCCAGTGGTGGGCAGGCACGTTCATCTGGGCGTTGATACCCTCACGGCTCACATAAATGCGGCCGAGACAATCCCACTCAGACCACTGAGCGAAGAGCTCGTCGCGCAACGCTTTGGGATCTTCAATGATCACATATTTGTAAAACGAGAGCGTTTTACGTTCAAAGGTTTCCGCTTCCAATTTCGCCAAGAGCTCCTCTCGACTCAATTTATTGGCCAAAGTGCGTTTTCCTGAATTTGGATCCATGGGGTCTTAATTTGTAGGGCAAAGATAAGTTATCTTTGAGCGACCCAAATCTGATCATTATCATCACAGAACATGAGCGGAACCATTTTAATTCTCGGCGCCTGCGGCCAAATAGGCACCGAATTAACCCTCGCCTTACGCGACAAATACGGTACCGACCAGATCGTTGCCTCTGACATTCGTCGCAGCGACTTGGCCGAATTACAAAACGGCCCTTTTGAAATCCTAGACGCCAGCAATGCCGATGCCTTGCGCGCGGTATGTGAGCAATACAAGGTCCACACCGTGTACCACCTCGTGGCGATGCTTAGCGCTACTGGGGAGAAATTCCCGATGAAGGCTTGGGACCTGAACATGCAAAGCTTGCTCCACGTACTGGAATTGGCCCGCGAAGGGATCATTCAAAAGATTTTTTGGCCCAGTTCCATTGCCGTTTTCGGACCGACCACGCCAAAGGAGCACACCCCACAGCAAACCATCATGGAGCCCTCAACTGTGTACGGCATCTCGAAGCTTGCGGGCGAGCGTTGGTGTGAATATTACTTCAATAAATACGGCGTGGACGTGCGTTCCATCCGCTACCCAGGACTCATTTCTTGGAAATCTCAACCGGGCGGCGGGACCACAGATTATGCCGTCGAGATCTATTATAAGGCCTTGGAAGAAGGTCGCTATACGAGCTTTTTATCCGAGCACCGCGCCTTGCCGATGATGTATATGGACGATGCCATTCGCGCGACTATTGAGCTTACTGAAGCACCGGTGGAGCAAGTGAAGGTGCGCAACAGCTACAATTTGGCGGGCATCAGCTTTGATCCAGTGACCATTGCAGCGAGTATTGCGGGGCACATTGATGGATTCGAGATGGATTGTGTACCAGATTTTCGCGAGAATATCGCTGCCAGTTGGCCCGCCAGTATAGACGATAGTGCGGCGCAGGCAGATTGGAATTGGCAGCCTGAATACGATCTCGAAGCCATGACGGCAGCCATGTTGGGCAACCTGAAGGTCAAGCTCGGACTATAATTCTACCTCGAAATATTCGGAAGGACCGTCGTATCCGGCCACGGTTTTTTGCCCTAGGTGTTTGAACCCTAAAGCTTCTAGGACTTTGATGCTCGCAGTGTTTTCGCCGTGTGTGATGGCGCTGAGTTTTAGCTGGCCAAAGCGCTCTTTTGCTGCTTGCATGATACGCTTTGAGGCTTCGCGAGCGTATCCGTGCCCTTCGTAGTCCGGATGCAGCGCATAGCCCAGGTCAATGAGGTCCAAATCTGGACGCACGTACATTCCACACACGCCAACCTTAGTACCCGTTTCTTTCGTCACAAGCGTATAGTTTGCATACCCATGCTCGCGCAGTTGAGTCAAGGCGCGCTGACGGATGTATTCTCGCGCATCTTCCTCACTGTGGAGGTTGCGGTCACCAATAAATTTTAGGGCTTTCGGGGCGGTTAAAATCGCCAGCACGAGGGCGGCATCTTCTTCGGTAGTCGGACGGAGGTAAAGGCGGTCCGATTCAAAACTCAAATAACTACTCATCGTTTTTATACCAGGAGCTGTATTTTAAATAATTGTTGGCAATACGTTCGATTTCCCCTTTGCGCAATCGTTCGGGTACGGGGCCAATTTCTTTCGCCGGCACCCCCGCCCACAACGTTCCCGGGGCCAATTTCTTTCCTTGGGTCACGACCGATCCGGCCGCCACGATACATCCCTCACCGACCATACAGTCGTCCATCACGATGGCGCCCATACCGATGAGCACATTGTCCTCGATGGTGCAGCCGTGCACGATGGCATTGTGGCCTATGCTGACATTGTTGCCGACCACGGTGGGGAATTTCTCATAGGTGCAATGGACGGTGGCGTTGTCCTGAACATTGACCTTATGGCCGAAAGTGATGCTATTTACATCGCCGCGTACGACACTACCGTACCAAAAGCTACAGCCGTCGCCGCATTTGAATTGGCCAATAACGACGGCAGTCTCCGCTAAAAAACAATTGGTCCCAAATTCCGGAACATGTCCCAGTAAAGGTTTAATCACTGCCATACATTGCGCAAATAAGGTTCTGTTTTCAAATGTACACTTTGCGGCTTTTCCCTCGTACCTTTGTCACAATAAACTACCCCACATCATGGACATCAAACGCGTACCAGTGAGCATTTATGCCGAAATGACCCCAAATCCTAAGGTCATGAAGTTCGTCAGCAATAAGATGTTGTTGCAAACAGATTCCGCCGAGTTTAGAAACATTGATGAGGCCAAGCCATCGCCGCTTGCGACCAAATTATTCCACTTCCCCTTTGTAAAAGAGGTCTTCATCTCAGGGAACTACATCGCCATTGCGAAGTTTGATATCGTGGAGTGGGACAATGTCGCACAAGAGGTTCGCATCTTCATCACTGAGTTCCTTCAGGACGGTGGGGTAGCGGTTCATGAGGACCAATTATCTCCTGCACAAGAAAGCCCATCAGAACAAGATGGCGCTCCAGCCCTTAGAACAGAAGATCTCGGCGAGGTGGAGCAACGCATCGTAGATATTTTGGAAGAGTACATCAAGCCTGCCGTGGCACAAGACGGCGGAAACATCGCCTTCATGGGCTATAAGGACAAAATCGTTGAAGTACAGCTTCAGGGCGCTTGTTCCGGTTGTCCTTCTTCTACCATGACGTTGAAAAACGGCATTCTCAGCATCCTACAAAAGATGTTGCCGACCTTGGTCGACGATGTAGTTGCCGTGAACGGGTAAGCAAAAATTTTAGCGCCAGCACACAAAAAAGGCGACCCTGCGGGTCGCCTTTTTTGTTTCGTCGATATTATAGATACACCAATCGGCCAGCAACAAATCGCTGACCGTCGGATAGCACCTCAAAGAAATATATACCCGATGTTGCCATGACCCTCTCCAATTGAATATGACCGTCTTGAACGATATACTCAACCATAACAGGCCTCCCCATCTTATCGTATACGTTCAGCGTGTAATTGTTGGATTCATTCAAAGGTGGAGTAAATTGAATGATTGCATCACTGGTAATGGGATTTGGAATAACCGAATATTTTATCTCCCGAGCGACTTCAAATTCTGGCACATCAAGGACTAGAAGCGGGTCGTTTTTCAATATCGAATCAATGTCAATGTTCTCATCACCCGGTTGATACTCGAGGTATTGAAATCCATCAAAAAGCATCTCATCATCGGTATTCAGCCCTACTGAAATTAACTGAGGCGGTGAGTTTGGATTGTGGTGGTTTGAGTTTCGATTATCAAATACATGAGTAGAATGAACGATATATCCCGCTGGAATTTTCACCATGTTTTTATAGTAGTAATATTCTTGATGCTCAAAATCCCAACGGTCGATCTTGATCAGCGGTATCGTGTCATTAGTCTGTGCTTGGTAGGCGAAATTCAATATTTCTGTACAGATTTGATGAGAGTGTGGGAAGGCTGAGAACACCGAAATTGCTTGGCTTGGCCAATTTTCTTCCACTGAAAAGCTCTTCACCTGTCCCGCTGGAATATAGAAGTCATTTGCCCAATACTGCAGAGGAACTGTATCATGTACTTGACGAATACCTGTTTCATTTGCGGGATATAAATACATCCGAATTTTAATGTCCACCAGTTGACCAGCGGTTCCTTTAGGGGTATGTATCTGCATACCTATTTCACCATTGGCCGGTAACTTGACCCCCATTTTTATGTCTGTTGAGTTCGGATAGACAATTGGCATCGTTCCGGGAGCCCATGTACCAACAGAAATATCTCCATCAATAGAAAATGCGTTCCCAGATGTATCTGTGTCTATATCTCCAAGCGGCCCGGCAATAATTAGGGCATGATGGACTAATTCTGGATTATTAGGGACCAATTCAATGGCCCGCACAAATCTATCTTGCCCAAGATATAGCGGTACGACAAGCATATTGTAAGCATCCTCCGTATCGGCATTGCTGGTGAACTTCGTGAGTTGAATTATTGTATCCGGAGTACCACCTAATTGGTACATAGGATAAGCAGGCGGCGGTGGTTGCAGACTAGGATCACCTTGTAGCGCACCATCATATATCCAAGTGAGTAAAGAATCCTTATCCGCCTGAGTGATTTGTCTTTCATTGACAAAATGTAGGTATGAGGTATCCGCAGACCAAGGCGGCATCTCACTATCCTGAAGAACGTTTATAATGCTAGTTGTCCATGGAGCTGTTGCTGGAAAAGAAAGCATTGAAAAAGGAGCTCCGCCCCCAGGTCTATGACAGCCGGTACAATTTTTATATAAAACTGGGGCGATATCATTGAACGTACTCTGACCATTCATAATGAATGAACTCATCAATATCGAAATAGCAAACAGTACTCTTTTCATTGAAATCGTGGACATGGTCAATAACCAAAGTTAATATTTCTCGTTAAGGGTATGATTGTAGCAAAAAGGGCGACCCTGCGGGTCGCCCTTTTTAAAACTTGTTATGCCGGTTTCATTCCCATCCTCCGAAGATGTCTAAAGTGACCTCTTACCGCGCCTAGAGCTGTTTTATACTCATTGTAAGGCAGTGAAAATTCTTTCGCTGTATTCCGTACGATCTCAGCAATTTTAGGATAGTGCACATGGTTGATTGTAGGGAATAGGTGGTGCTCTACTTGAAAATTCAAGCCTCCCGTAAACCAAGTCACTAACCAACTTTTTGTCGCAAAATTTGCGGTTGTCTTGAGTTGGTGCTCTAATATGCTTGACTCCTTCACTTCTTCCTCTTTTGGGAATTCTGCCTTATCAACGACATGAGCTAATTGGAACGTAATAGACAAAATGAAACCTGCCATCATGTGCATCAGAACATTACCCCAAAGTACCATATACCATGGAGCACCTAGAAGCATTGGCAAAACATAAAAAGTTCCAATATGGAAGCTTTTACCAACAATGAGCTTAGTCCAAACCATTCCCAGACTTTGGTCTTTGGCTTTGAATAAATCACTCTTACTGTAGTTGATCACTTGTTTGAAATCCTTCTCCAACAACCATTTCCAAGTCATCAAAGAATAGGTGAATGGGGCATAAAAGTGCTGGAATCTATGATAGCGCTTGCGCTCTTGATCAGGGTGGAAACGGAATAAATTACCAGTATCAATATCATCATCGTGACCGTCAAGATTGGTATGCGTATGATGCTTCATATTATGTTGAACTCTCCATGTGTACGAATTACCGCACAACATATAAATAGCGGCACCAATTTTTCTATTTACCCATTCATTACGAGTCACAGTGTTATGTAATGCATCGTGCATAAGATTCATTCCAACACCAGCCATTCCAATGCCCGTGATGGTCCATAGGATGGTGGTCATTAGAAAGCTATCAAAGCCCGCAACGAAAAATGCAAACGGAACAAGATACAACGATAAGTTAGCCACCGCCTTTAGGTAGTATCGGTAATCGGCCAACATCGATTTTTGGTTTTCCTTAAAATAAGAGCGAACTCTTCTCCTAACTTCGGATTGGAATTCGCTGGTGCTTTTAAACTTCAACATGAAATTTGTGTAAATAAGTCGGGGAAGATAGGAAAGACAACGGAAAATCATTCCACTTATGGTAAATTTGCCGAGAATTATACGAAAACATCATGCTAAAAAACATAAACCCCACTGAGTTAATAACTTGGAAAAGGCTCAAAGACAACTTCGAAAACGATAAGCGCACTTTAAAAACACGCTTCTTCGAAGATCCCGAACGCTTCTCTAAGTATAATATCAAATGGGACGGCATATTGTTCGATTATTCCAAAAACATCTTCGGTTCTGAGACCTTTACTTTGTTCCAAGAATTGCTAGATGAAGCGGGCGTTCGCGAGGCCATCCAGCAACAACAAAGCGGGGCTAAAATTAACGTTACAGAGGGCCGGGCTGTGCTACACACCGCCCTTCGCAACATGAGCGGCAATGCTATCGAAGTTGATGGCAAAGATGTGATGCCAGACGTTAAGGCCGTTTGGGCTAAACTTGCTGCCTTCAGCAATGACGTTCGCTCAGGTGAATGGAAAGGATGTACTGGAAAGCGCATTACTGATGTAGTAAATATTGGCATAGGCGGTAGCGACCTAGGGCCGCGCATGGTCATCAACGCCCTAAAGCCTTTCGTTACTGAAGACATGAACTTCCACTTTGTTGCCAACGTAGATGGGGCAGATTTGTGGGAAGTCCTGAAAAAAGTAAATCACGAGACGACGCTTTTCATCATTGCATCAAAGACCTTCACCACACAAGAAACCATGAAAAACGCACACAGTGCGAAGGAGTGGTTCTTGGCAGAAGGAGTTGCGCCAAGCGATGTAGCCAAGCACTTTGTGGCCGTGAGCACGAACGCTGATGGCGTCTCGAAGTTTGGCATTGATACCAATAACATGTTCGGTTTCTGGGACTGGGTTGGCGGACGTTATAGTGTTTGGTCAGCAATCGGTTTGCCCGTGGTTTTGGCCATCGGTTACCAGGGATTCCAAGCATTCTTGAACGGTGCGCATGCCATGGACAAGCACGTCGCGAATGAGCCTTGGGACAAGAACATCCCAGCAATGATGGCTGTTTTGGGCATTTGGTACCGCAATTTCCACGGCGCTGCAAGCCACGCTATTCTTCCTTATGATCAATACCTTGACCGTTTTGCAGCCTATTTACAGCAAGGAGATATGGAAAGCAATGGGAAATACGTGGATCGCAATGGCAAGAAGATGAACTATGCCACAGGCCCAATCATTTGGGGCGAGCCTGGCACTAACGGTCAACACGCTTTCTACCAATTAATCCACCAAGGCACTGATTTGATTCCAGCGGACTTCATCGCTGCGAAAAAACCGCTGCATGGTCTGACCGATCACCACCCTATCCTCCTTGCAAACTTCATCGCGCAAACTGAGGCGTTAATGAAAGGAAAAACTCGTAACGAAGTGGAGATTGAGATGCGTCAAGCCGGACTAGGCGAAGAGGAAATGGAGCACATTGCACCTTACCGCGTCTTTGAAGGAAACCGACCAACAAACAGCATCGTACTAGACGAGGTAAGTCCATATCATTTGGGCCAATTAATCGCAGCCTACGAGCACAAGATCTTTATCCAAGGCTATATCTGGAACATCTTCAGCTACGACCAATGGGGTGTAGAACTAGGAAAAGTTTTAGCAAAAGCCGTATTTACTGAGCTCACAGGAACAGGCATCAAACACGAGCACGATAGCTCGACTGCAGCCTTGATTAATTATCTGAAGAGTTAGTACTCATCTGCATAGACGAACGGAAAACGTCCAGTAGTGTATTGAGCTGCTGGGCGTTTTTTGTAGGCACCAACGAAGCTATATCTTCCACCAAACTGTACTTCACCAGCGAGGTAATCAACTCATCACCCTCGGCTGTCAAGTGAATGTAGAACAAACGACGGTCCTCTTTGAAACGCACTTTCTCAAGGAGGCCCATGGCCATTAATCGGTCCACCATACGACTGGCATCACTCATTTTATCGAGCATGCGTTCACGAATCTCAGACGTAGTAACACCTTCGGAGCCACTGCCCTTTACAATGCGAAGTACGTTGTACTGCTGCATGGTCAAGCCGTGTTCCTTTAACTCTTCCATAATACGCCCCTTCAACACATTGTACGTGTATATGATATTGACGATGAGTTTACTTTGATCAGAGATGAAAGATTCTTGATGAATCTCTTGTTCTAGCGTCATTGTAGATTGGTGTTATAACACTAAGTCAACAAAAAAATCGCCCGGACGTTCACGCCCAGGCGAAATTCATTTATACGGTCATGATATCCTGTTCCTTTTTCGCATACATCGCATCACACTTTGCGTTGTATTCGTCGGTCATTTTTTGAATATCGTTTTCATAATCTTTTTGAAGGTCCTCGCTAAGTCCATCGTTGCCCAATTTCTTCAACTCGTCCATGGCGCTCTTTCTTGCGGCACGTACCCCAACCTTTGCGTTTTCACTTTCTGCTTTGGCCAATTTTGCCAAATCTCTACGACGCTCTTCCGTCAATGGAGGTACAGAAATGATCACGCTTTCTCCATTATTCATAGGGTTGAAACCCAATCCTGCATTTAGAATGGCCTTTTCAATCTCAGAAATCAACGTCTTTTCCCAAGGTTGAATACTGATTGTACGAGCATCCGGTGTGTTGACATTACTCACCTGTTGCAACGGGGTAGGCGCACCGTAGTATTCGACCATCACGCCTTGGAGCATGGATGGGTTTGCGCGTCCCGCACGAATTTTTACCAAGGCCTTCTCCATGTGAGACAACGCTCGGTCCATATCGTCTTTTGTGGCATCAAATAGGAAGTCTATCTCTTCTTGCATACCGCTGTATTTAGTTCTTTACTATAGTTCCTACTCCTGGCGTGCCTTCTACCACCTTCATCAAGTTACCTGGCGTATTCATATCAAAAACCAGAATAGGTAATTCATTTTCTTTACTTAAGGTGAAGGCCGTCATGTCCATTACGTTCAATCCCTTATCATAAACCTCTTTGAAGCTCAAAGAATCAAACTTAGTCGCAGTAGCGTCCTTTTCCGGATCAGCCGTATAAATACCGTCTACACGAGTACCTTTCAAAATCACATCGGCTTGAATCTCAACGGCACGCAAGGTGGCACCTGTATCGGTAGTGAAATACGGGTTACCAGTACCGGCAGAGAAGATTACCACACGGCCCTTTTCGAGATGACGAATGGCACGACGACGAATAAATGGCTCTGCCACTTTATCCATTTCAATCGCACTCTGCAATCGAGTATTTACCCCGGCTGCTTCCAACGCCCCCTGAAGTGCTAAGCCGTTAATGACGGTCGCTAGCATACCCATATGGTCAGCTTGAACGCGGTCCATACCTTGGGAAGCACCGCTAATTCCGCGGAAGATATTACCGCCGCCAATCACGATACCTACCTGGACACCTTTCTTAACTACGGCCTTGATTTCTTCTGCGTATTCTGCGATACGCTTGGGATCAATACCAAAATCTTTCTCCCCCATCAGGGCTTCTCCGCTGAGTTTGAGGAGCACTCGATTGTATTTCATCTCTTTTGGTTTGAACACAAATATATCGAAAGTAGGCCCCTCTATGCAATGAGAATCGCGCGAGTTTTCCCCGTTTTAAGCACAAAAAAAACGCGCCGGCGGCGCCGGCGCGTTTCCTAAAATTTCCGCTTTCTATGGATTATAGAGATACGCGCTTGAAATCTACTACTTCCAAACCAGCTTGAACGCTCGTTAGGTATTTAGCAACACTCATCTTAGAATCTTTGATGAAGTCTTGGTCTACCAAAGTGTTCTCCTTGAAGAATTTATTCAAACGACCAGCAGCGATCTTATCCAACATTTCTTCTGGCTTACCTTCTTGACGAGCCAATTCTTTACCTACTTCCAATTCGCGAGCGATCAATTCATCAGAAACTGAATCACGGTTCAAAGCTACCGGATTCATAGCTGCAGCTTGCATTGCTACATCTTTACCAGCTTCTTCAGCTTCAGCAGTCAAACCTACCAAAGTACCGATCTTATTTCCTATGTGGATGTAAGAAGCAACGTAAGTGGCGCTAACAGTAGCAAGCTCAGCAACTTCAATCTTCTCACCAATCACACCCGTTTGCTCTTGCAATTTCGCAGCAACAGTCAAGCCACCTTCGAATTCAACAGCCCCGAATTCTTCAGCATTCTGTACACCAGTTGACAAAGCGATATCAGCTAATTTGTTTGCCAAAGCAACGAAATCATCATTCTTCGCTACGAAGTCAGTCTCACAAGACAACTTCACGATTACACCTTTATCAGAACCGTTCGTTTTTGCAATAACTGCACCTTCAACTGCATCGCGATCGGCGCGCTTAGCAGCTACTTTTTGACCTTTTTTACGTAGGATGTCGATGGCAGCCTCGAAGTCGCCTTCAGCTTCAACCAAAGCGTTTTTACAATCCATCATCCCAGCACCTGTTTGCTTTCTGAGTTTGTTTACATCAGCAGCTGTAATGTTTGCCATGATATTGAGTTTAAAATTGTGTTTGAATTATAAAAGAGAGCCGTAAAGGTTATCCTCACGGCTCTCCGAAAAAATCTATTCTAATAAGAAAGTGCTCGGATTAAACCTTCGCTGCTTTCTTTTCGATTTTTGATTGCTCGGCAGCCGCTTTTTCACTCTTACGTTGTGACAAACCATCTTTGATTCCAGCCGTTGCACGCTCCAAAATAACTGCGATACTCTTAGAA
>JAKMGS010000050.1 GCA_022424815.1 Schleiferiaceae bacterium
ATGCCCATCTGGATCGCATCATAAATGACGAACAATCGATCTGATGAAGCATATTCTAGTTTGTGTAGGATCGTGTCCTGATCTGTCAATCCTCTACCATCTGCACCTAGGCCGTTACGCTTGATCTCCAAACTCTGCGCGGCTTTGTGGAGTGCTTCCTGGAAGCTGCGACCAATTCCCATGACCTCACCTACAGCCTTCATTTGAATGCCTAGACGGGTATCCGCACCTTCAAACTTCTCGAAGTTCCAACGCGGGATTTTCACGATCACGTAATCCAAAGTTGGCTCGAAATACGCGGTAGTGGTCTTGGTGATTTGGTTGTTGAGTTCGTCTAGCGTGTACCCAATAGCCATCTTCGCCGCCACCTTTGCAATAGGATAACCCGTTGCTTTTGAAGCCAAAGCCGAAGAACGGCTTACACGAGGGTTAATCTCAATCGCGACGATATCTTCTTTCTCATCCGGGCTTACTGCAAACTGAACGTTACAACCTCCGGCAAAGGTTCCAATGCTGCGCATCATCTTGATCGCCATATCACGCATTTTTTGGTACGTGGTATCGCTCAAGGTCATCGCCGGCGCGACGGTTATAGAATCACCCGTGTGGATACCCATAGGATCCATGTTCTCAATAGAACAAATTATGATGATGTTATCGTTCTTGTCGCGAAGCAGCTCAAGCTCGTATTCCTTCCAACCAAGCAAGGCCTTATCAATCATTACCTCATGAATAGGGCTGATTTCCAATCCACGACTCAAGGCTTCATCAAACTCCTCCGGGGTGTGCACAAAAGTTGCTCCAGCTCCTCCTAGGGTAAAGGATGCGCGAACACACAATGGAAAACCGAACTCCTGAGCAGTTTCCTTACCACGCAAGAATGACTTTGCAATGCGTGAAGGGGCCATCGGAATATCGATTTGCTCCATCAATTTGCGGAACTCATCGCGGTCCTCGGTAATGTTGATGGCATCAATATCTACCCCAATGATGCGCACATTGTGCTCTTCCCAAACTCCTTGTTTGTCTGCATCGATACACAAATTCAACGCCGTCTGACCACCCATGGTAGGCAGTACTACATCAATGTCTGAATGTATTTTGAGTATTTCCTCAATATTTTCTACTGTCAATGCTTTCAGATAGATGTTATCGGCGATAACCTCATCTGTCATGATGGTGGCTGGATTAGAATTGATGAGTGTTACGGTGATTCCTTCTTCTCGAAGGCTTCGTGATGCTTGGGATCCAGAATAGTCAAATTCACAGGCTTGACCAATAACAATAGGACCGGATCCAATGATGAGGACGTGTTTGATGGAGTTGTCTTTCGGCATGTGCTTTTAAGATTTGTACAAAGTTAGGTGCGGATTAGGCCAAAAAAAAGGTGTTGCTTTCGGCAACACCTATATCTTATCAAAAGGTTTTAAACATTACCCTTTGTAGTTTCCTTTATCACTAACGGTCAAGCTCTTGCGACCTTTCGCGCGACGAGAAGCCAACACCTTACGGCCATCTCCCGACTCCATTCTTGAGCGGAATCCGTGCTTATTCTTGCGTTTTCTATTGCTGGGCTGGAATGTGCGTTTCATAACAATATAATTTACCCGTTCGTCTTCGGGGGTGCAAATATAGAATAGAGTTTCTATTTCACAATCCCTGAGAAACCAAATTTTTAAAAAAGTTTATTGTCTGGGGTCCAGAGACTACCTCTTCAGAGAGTTAATTTCGCAAAGTTACAACTAGAACCTATGAACCCACAAGATTTTTGGAACAGTCGTTATCGCGAGGAATCCTACGCATACGGCACAAAACCAAATGAATTCATTGCACAAAGCATTCAAGGGTTAGCCCCTGGAAAGATTTACTTTCCGGCAGAGGGCGAAGGCCGTAATGCTGTGTATGCTGCTACCAAAGGCTGGAAAGTTTGGGCCACAGATCAAAGTGAGGAAGGTAAAAAAAAGGCACTACAGCTCGCAGAAAATCACAACGTAGCGATCCATTACCATGTGGACAACGCTATGAATTACAAGTGTCCTGAAGCCTTAGATGCAGTCGGCTTCTGCTATTTCCACACGCCTGAGAGCATTCTAGCACCAATGTATTTACACATTTTTGGTCAATTAAAATCTGGGGGCTCCGTTATACTCGAAGGATTCTCTGAGAAGAATTTGGGCCTTGGAAGTGGTGGACCACAAGACCTTAGCATGCTATTCACAGAAGAGAAGATCAAAGCCCTTCTGTCGAATTTTCAAAATATCAGGGTATGGGAAGAAAGCGTTAAGCTCAACGAGGGCATGTACCACCAAGGTATGGCATGGGTCATTCGAGCCATTGCAGAAAAATAATTCTATCCCATTAATTCTCACTACCTTCGCCGCTGAAAACAGGGGGCGTCTATCTTTCCAATGGCAGGGAACTTTAAACTGGGAAGCGCTGACGTCCAATTGGCGCACCCAGCGGAACTGGGTAACTTAACCAGGGCTAAGTCCCGACATTATGGAAACGTTTAAAGACAGCGGTCTTCACCCTCAAATTGTACAGGGTGTAGAAGCACTCGGGTTTGTTGAACCTACCCCAATCCAAAAGATGAGCATTGAACATTTGCTCGAGAATTCCACGGATTTAATTGCATTTGCACAAACCGGAACTGGTAAGACAGCAGCATTCTCATTGCCTATTCTTCACCAACTTGAAGAAGATGTACAGCATGTTCAGGCCATTATTTTGGCACCCACACGTGAATTGTGTTTGCAAATTGCAACGGATATCGAGGCGTATTCGAAGTTCATGCCGGTCAAAGTCACTGCCGTCTATGGTGGTGCTCCCATTACTAAGCAGATTAAAGAACTGCAACAACGTCCACAAATCGTTGTGGGTACCCCGGGACGTACCCTCGATTTGATCGAGCGCAAGAAACTTCGCATTGAAGATGTTCAATTCTTGGTATTAGATGAGGCTGATGAGATGTTGAGCATGGGCTTTCAAGATGAATTGGACGCTATTCTTGCCAATACTCCTGAATACAAGCAAACACTTTGTTATAGTGCCACCATGCCCGATGGCATGAAAAAACTCACTAAGAAGTACTTACATGAGCCCAAGGAAATCTCTGCGGGCAAGCGCAATATTTCAGCGAGCAACGTGAGCCATGAACTGTATGTAGTAAGTGCCAAGCACACCTACGAAGCAATGCGTCGCATCATGGACTTCAATCCAAACATGTACGGTATTGTCTTCTGTAGAACGCGTCGCGAAACGCAGAGCATTGCTGAACAGCTAATCACTGACGGGTATCGCGCAGAGGCGTTGCACGGTGATTTGAGCCAAGCGCAACGCGACGAAGTGATGAATCGCTTTCGCAACCGTAAGTTGAATGTGATGGTAGCTACGGATGTCGCTGCACGAGGTATCGATGTTAACGAATTGACCCATGTGATCAACGTAAACATCCCTGATGATCCAGAAGTCTATGTGCACCGTTCAGGTCGTACCGGACGTGCTGGATCTTCCGGTATTTCGATTGTCATTACTCACGGCAGAAATATGCGTAAGGTGAACAACCTGGAGCGGATTATCGGCAAGGAATTCGAGCAAAAGAAGGTTCCAAGTGGTGAAGCGATTTGCGAAATCAAGATTGGTCAAGCCATTGATGAGTTGGTAGAATTTGAATTCACCAATGAATTGGATCCAATGTTGTTGGACAGCGCCATGGATAAATTGGCCCACCTCAACAAAGCAGAACTCATTGAACGATTCCTAGGTCATGAAACTTCTTTGATTTTAAGTCGTTACCGCGGTGCACGTGATATTAACGAGCAACCAAAAAAATTCAAGGAACACGGTCCACGCAAATCTGGTGGTGGCAATGAGGAAGGCTTTAAAACCATTGTAGTAGATTTAGGATACCGTCAAAACGTAAACCCAAGTCGCTTGATCGGATTAATCAACGATACCATGGAAGGCAAGAAAATCCGCATCGGAAAAATCGATATGGATAAAACCTTCACTCGTATTGATGTAGAAGATCGTTATGCCGTAGAAGTTGCCGTGAGATTGAGTGGCGCGAAAACAGGCTCCTATGTAGTCAATGCCTACTTTGAAGAAGGCTCTGGTTCTAGCGGTGGTGCTTCTGGTGGCCAACGTCGTCAAAAGCGCGAGCGCATCTCTAGCGGAAAGAAATTCCGCAGCAACGACGATCGCCCGAGAAAGCGACGCGACGACAGAAGTGGTGATTTCAGAGGCAGCGACGACAGCCGTCCACGCCACCGTAGTGACCGCCCTTCTTTTGATTCAGACCGTTCGCGCTCACGAGGCGGGTACGGTGGTCCAAGAGGTGAAAACAGAGGTCATGCAAAAGGCAAACCGGGCGGAAAACGCAACAAGAAGTACTAAACTTTCCTGTATTTTAGGCATATGAAAACAGCTTGGATTACAGGAAGTAGCAGTGGAATAGGTAAGGCGATGGCGATGGAATTTAATCGCCATGGTTACTTTACCATTTTGAGTGCTAGACGTGCTGAAGTCCTTGCTGAAGTTCAGCATCAGCTGCCCTATCCAGAAAACAGCGCTATGTTGGTGTTGGACTTGGCCCAATACGAGGAGGCTGAACAATGGACCACCCAGGCGCTGATCCATACTGGCAAGGTTGATATTTTAGTTAATAACGGCGGTATGGGACACTTGGGTCATGTCGTAGAGATGTCGCTCAATGTTGAGGAAAAGGTGATGCATACCAATTTTTGGGGTACAGTAGCCTTGACCAAGGCTATGGTGCCTGTGATGATGGAGCAGGGCTCGGGACAGATTTGGTCCGTGGCCAGTATACTCGCTTACTTCGGCAGTCCCAAGCTTGCGGCCTACGCCGCGAGTAAATTCGCGGTCGTTGGTTATATGGAAAGCCTACAGTATGAGCTACGCAAAACTCCAGTTCATGCCGGTATCTTGAGTCCTGGCTTCATCAACACAAATGTGACGCTGAGCAGTTTAGGACCTGATGGCAAGCCTATTGGTAAAAACAGTGTAGCACAGGAGAAAGGAATGCTTCCAAAGGAATTGGCCCGAAAATTCTACCGTATCACTCAAAAGAACCAACCACCCCTGCACGTTGTTATAGGTGGATATGAAAAATGGGCCGTGCCTTTTAAAAGATACTTGCCAAAAATATTTTTCAAAGTCTACGGAAAACTGACAGATAAGACTAGAGGAAAAAAGTAGCAACAACTATATTTGGACAACAAGATTAATACCATGGTCGAAGGAATCATAAACCCCAAATACCTAGATCCTGCTTTTACAGCAGAACTAAAGACTGCTTACGATACTGCTTCACCATGCAAGCATATTGTTCTAGAAGACTTTTTCCAAGAGGACATTGCCTTGGATTTATTCAACAACTTCCCTTCTATTGACCAATTGAATGTGAAGCGCAAGAGCTTGAATGAGGACAAAAGTGAAGATTACCACTTTGAGCGCTGGCACCCCTCATTCTCAAAAGTTCGTTCTGCTGTAGGTTCGAAGGAATGGAGCGAGCAATTGGGCCGTATTACAGGCATTGATGGATTGCACACCACCACAGATGCTTTAGGCTCCGGGGTTCATCAGGGCCGTAATGGTTCGTACGTAGACGTACATATCGATGTCAATATGAACCCTAAATTGGGTTTGTGGCGCCGATTAAACCTTTTGGTCTATCTCAATAAAAATTGGCAACCGGAATACGGTGGTGATTTGGAGTTGTGGAATAAAGAGATGACGGAATTGGTCACAAAAGTTCCACCAACATTCAATACGGCAGTCATCTTCTACACGGACGACAATAGTCCTCACGGATATGGTAAAATTGATATTCCAGAAGGAGAATCACGCAAGAGTTTCTACACCTATTTCTACACAAAACCGGAGGACGGCGTAACCTATAGAGATTCTAAGTTCGTCTCACGTCCTGATGACGGTACAGTTCGTAAAATGGCTACCGGAATCAAGGAAACGTTGAAGATAAACGGTAAGAAGCTACTTAAGACGTTGGGGATGAAAGACCTCGACTTCCAAGACAAGAACTAATGAAACCGCCTTCGGGCGATTTTTTTTATCCTACGTGCATTGAACCCTTCGGATACTTGAAGAAATTTGATTCCACTTTACGGTCACTCAATGCGAAGGCTAAGGTCAAAGTTCCCACACGACCAATGAGCATGGAGACCATCAATACTAGCTTGCCACCCAGTGACATACTAGGTGTGACCCCCGTACTTAAACCTACTGTACAAAAAGCACTAACTTCTTCAAATGCCAAATCCAATAAAGCTTTCTCCGGCTCAAAGAGGGTCAATAGAAAGATCCCGACTAGAATACTCACGGCGGAGAATAAAAATATTGCAAAGGCTTTATTCATCAATCCCCAAGGAATCTGGGTTTTGTAAAGATTCACATTCTTCTTGCCTTGAATGGTCGCGGCTGCACTCATGAAGACCAAGGCAAAGGTGCTCGTTTTAATCCCCCCAGCGGTTGATCCAGAACCCCCACCAATAAACATGAGAAAGATGAAGAACAACAATGTTGGGGTGGCCATGGTACCGAAGTTAACCGTATTGAATCCTGCCGTACGTGAGGTAATACTTTGGAAGATGCTGTGGCTGAGCTGTGGACCAATGGGTCCCTGATCCCCTTCCAACATCAATACCACCGCAGCACCAAAGACAATGAGCACTCCAGCCACTACCAAACCTAGTTTGGTACCTACACGCAAACTCCGCCATGACTTTGCCATAGGCTGTTTACGCCAAGGTTGCTTCAGCAAGTCCGAAATGGTACCAAATCCTATACCGCCCAAGACAATCAAGATCGCAATGATAGCATGTACCCCAAACTCATGGTTTACGCCCTCACTCGCCAAACTATTGCTGAATAAGGAGAAGCCCGCGTTGTTAAAGGCAGAAATGCTATGGAATAAACTGTAGAAAAGGTTTTCCCCTAGACCGTCGTATTTACCTCGCCAGAGAATGGCTAACAATCCTGCCCCAATCAATTCAATGAAAATAGTCAACCTGAAAATGGCGCCTATTAAAGAGCGGCTGCGCTTGAGATCCTCGCCGAGATTTTCGCTCATGAAGTTTGCTTGACGCATACCGAAGCCGCCTCTAAGTATAGCAAATAAAGCGGCGAATGAGATGATATTTAATCCCCCGAGTTGCATCAAAATCATGACGACTATTTGGCCTTTTCCACTGAGAATTTCGCTGATATCTATAAGACTCAATCCGGTTACACAACTGGCAGATATACTAGTAAATAAAGCCGTTAAGAAGTCCAATCCACTGTGGTCTTTGATGGTCATTTCAGGTAGCATCAAAAGACCAGTACCCATTAAAATGAGCACTACAAAACTCAAAATCAGCAAGGTTGGTGGACTCAGCTTACTCCTAGGCAATACCTCGCCAACTTTTCCGAATTCTAGGCCTACAATGACCAAGAAGTAGAGTTGTAAAAACAACATGAAGCTTTCTTGGAGGCCAGGGATTTTAAGGAATTGGCCCAATTCATTTAAGATCTCAAACTTGAAAACATTGATCACCAGGATATCAGTGATGATAAACAACATGAGTAGCCCTTCCCATTTGCGATCTTTTAAGAATTCCCGCGGATGGAAATTATATAATAGCTCGAGAAAGAATTTCAGTAAGTAAAAAGCTATGGAACCCCGAACGATATATTCAACGAGCTGGCTCCGCCATGCATCGAGTTCATACCCATGGTAAAATACAAGTGCCATCAAGGTAAACGTAGCAACAAAGAGACTTCCCGTGGTCAAGGAAGACATCACAAAATCTCGGCTATCGTACAGACGGATATTGATGAACTCACGCGCAGCGTTGATGCGTTGTTTCAAATTCACAATGTGACTTTTGCGTTTATCGAATTTACCCCGATTCTATGAGAATCAAGCATTCTAATCGTATTTCTCGTACGACTTTTCCTCAATCAGGTTCGAACCTGTCAAAAGGTTAATCTCTTTCTTCACCGCGGCTCTGCGGTCATTGAGCTGGTAAACGCTGCGGGCGGCTGCCACAAACGAAGGACCAAAATCTTGCGATTTCTCAAGTCCACGCAAGACATCCTCTACCTCCCAGAGTGAGGTGTTCACCTTCAATAGCTGGTCTTGCAAAGTATGCAGGGCGCCAGAAGATTCTAAGGAATGAATGGCATCCACGGCAGGCTGAAGGCTTTCTAGCTCTCGGCGTATGTTGTTGAGCGCAGTGGGATCTGTAATTCTTTCGCTCTTGATTTGGAGGATCGAATACTTGTCCAACACTTCGCCGTTGGATACCTCAATTTTCATTATTAGTCTTCTAGTTTGGAAACGGCCGCTTTAACGCGACGAACCGCTTCTTCCAATTCTGCTTCTGCCGCAGCATAAGAGAACCGCACATAACCCGGCAACCCAAAGGCATCACCAGGCACGGTACTCACCAATCCTTCTTCCAAAAGATACATGCTCAAATCGAGAGAAGTTTCAATGACCTTACCATTAAATTTCTTACCCAAGATACTAGAAACGCGAGGGAACACATAGAAAGCTCCTGGAGGCGTGTCCAGTTCAAAACCTTGGATTTCATTCATCCATTCTACCATCTTCGCACGACGCGTAGCAAAGGTATCTACCATATATTGTACGGTCGACGGATCCGCTTCGACCGCAGCGATACAAGCGCGCTGTGCCACAGAGTTGGTTCCGGAAGTAAAGTTGCTTTGGAATTTCGTACAGGCCTTAGCAATCCATTCTGGAGCACCGATATAGCCAATACGCCAACCCGTCATCGCAAAGCCCTTCGACAATCCGTTGACCGTGATGGTTTGGTTATAGACCTCAGAAAAGCTTGCAATACTTACGTGCTCCACTTCACCATAGTTCAATAATTCGTAAATCTCGTCAGAGATTATGTGCAGGTTCGGATGTTTCGCCACCAAAGCGGCAATCGCAGCGAGGTCCTCTTTGCTATAAATGGCGCCACAAGGGTTGTTAGGTGAAGAGAAAATCAACACTTTCGATTTTGGAGTGATGGCCTCCTCCAACTGGGCTGCCGTAATCTTGAAACCGCTTTCCATGGTCGTAGGAAGGATTTTCACCTCGCCGCCACAGTATTTGGCTTGGTCCATATAACTCACCCAATACGGCGCTGGAATGATCACCTCATCTCCTGGGTCAACTAGGGTTAAAAAGACATTCAACAAGCTTTGCTTCGCACCTGTACTCACCACGATCTGGCTTGGATCGTAATCCAATCCGTTATCACGTTTAAACTTCTTCGCAATGCTCACTTGAAGATCAGAGAATCCCGGAACCGGCATGTAATGCGTGTAGTTTTGCTCCATCGCTTCCACCGCAGCATCCTTAATGAATTCTGGGGTATCGAAATCCGGCTCGCCAAGGGACAAACTGATGACCTGTTTCCCGGTAGCACTAAGTTCTCGTGCCTTTTTGGCCATTTCAATTGTCATGGGAAGCCCCATCTCCTGTGCGCGTTGTGAAAGTACTTGCATTATAGAAGTAGTGTAGATGTGTAATAAGGCGACAAATTTAACGATATTTGTAACCCTTAACGCAGTTTTATGGACGCATTTATTGAAATCATCAAGTATACTATTCCAGCGGCTTTAATGCTGCTACTCACTTATTTACTCCTCTCAAATTTTGTGGATAATGAGGAAAAACGCCGCCAATTTTATTTGCGTAAAGACCTCAACAAAAAGTCACTTCCTATGCGTTTTCAGGCATTTGAAAGACTAACTGTCTTTTTGGAAAGAATCACACCTAATAACTTAGTGTTGAGAGTGAAGCCCGGCAATATGCCCTTGGGCGCCTATCGTAAAATATTGGTAAATACTATCAGACAAGAGTACGATTATAATGTCTCTCAGCAGGTATATATTAGCGACAAGAACTGGAATAGCATCGTTAGCGCTAAAAGTCAAGTGGTGAGTATGATCAACAAGGTTTCTGCTGAAATGGACGAAAATGCTACCGCCGCAGACCTTAGCCGCAAGTTGATTGAACTCGAAATGACGGGAGACATCTTTCCAACGAAGGCCGCAATCCTCCTACTCAAGCACGAAGCCGCGCGCAATTTCTAACGGTCGAGCCGACGTCTTAACTCTTCGATAAATAGTTTCGAGGCCTGTAATGGGCCTGCTTCGCTATTGCCCACCTTTTCTCGCAAATCATCGTAGGCTGCCTGCAACCCATCATGTTGTTGCAGCACACTTCGAAACGCATGCTGCACTTCCACTTCAAACCAGTATTCTGATTGTCGACGACGCTTCTCATCGAACCAACCTTGCCCTCTAGAATGGCGTATGCATTGGTCGATGGCCGCATCCAACTCCTCGAATCCTTGGCTTTCCAATGCTGAAATCAGGGTAATTGTAGGGGTCCAATTAAACTCGTCCCTCGCACTCAATTGCAACGCGCGCTGTAACTCCACACGTGTTCGTTTGGCCGCTGGAACATGCTCGCCCTCACTTTTATTGATGGCAATCAAATCAGCCATCTCCATAATCCCCTTCTTGATGCCTTGGAGCTCGTCCCCAGTCCCCGGCATGGCTAAAAACAAGAATGCATCGACCATCTGGGATACTGTCGTTTCGCTCTGCCCCACGCCAACCGTCTCCACGAAAATATGGGTATACCCTGCTGCCTCGCACAATACGATGGCCGCCTTCGTTGTTCGTGCAACACCGCCCAGTGCTCCCGAAGAAGCTGTAGGACGAATAAAAGCACGCTCATGGCGACCCAGCTCTACCATTCTGGTCTTATCCCCCAAAATAGCACCGTGAGACTTCGACGAAGATGGATCAATGGCCAACACGGCCAACCGCGCCTTTTCATTCGACTCTAAATAGTGTGCCCCATAGGATTCCAGGAACGTACTCTTTCCTACTCCAGGTACTCCAGAAATCCCCAATCGCACGCTATTCCCGGCATGTGGCAACAACTTTTCGAGTAGCGCCCCTGCCTTTACCACATCCTCAACCGCTTCACTTTCTACCAAGGTGATGCCCGCGGCAAGCGCAGCTCGATCTCCTTTAAGAATAGCATGCTCCAACTCCTCCACTTTCCATGCAGGTCTTTTACCCACCTGAAACTTTGGATTCACGGAAGGCCCATCGGTGGCCGATTTCTGAGTATGCAATGTGTTTTTAGCCATCAGGCTTGGTCTATGTATGCTTGAAGGTAAGCGTATTTATCAGTCAATGAACCGTCCGCACATTCTGTAGCGCGTCCTAGCACACCTTCTTCATCTCCATTAAAGAGCGCTGGAATGACATGGGTCATTAGGTCACTACCAAAACTTAGTGAGGCATCTCTTGGCAACTCACACGGCAGATTATCTACCGCCATCACTCCAATAGCCTTAGGATGATCATGCCCTACTTCTTTCTCCTCAGAAGCTAGATAGCCATAAAACGGAGCTGCAATGGTCGAGGCTCGAAGTGTCGAGGCCACCGGACCGTCTATATCGCAACTGATATCGGCCACATAGGAAATGGCAAAATCTAGCTGCTTGGCATCTTCTCTCGTAAAAATAAAAGGCGCCCGGCTATCGTAATAATGCCCAGCGATGTATAGCCTGGCAAAAGGCGCATAACGCATGAAATCACTCTCATATCCGCTCGGATCTGCAAAGAGCTCCTTGCGATCGAACGGTCGTCCGTCGTTAGTCTTATAGTATTCTTCTAAGTCCAATTGGCTCCAAAAACAACCTTCATAACCCGAAATTTCCTCCGGGGAAATCTGAGGAATCCCAGAAGCCTTTAATGTCTCTACTGCCCCACCCGCCACGCGGCCTTTACCCG
>JAKMGS010000143.1 GCA_022424815.1 Schleiferiaceae bacterium
CTCAATGACCATTGGTCTATCGGTTGGCATAGTGATATTGAGTTGGAAAACTATCTCATTGAAAATGACCTTGGAGAAACCATTGAACTTCAAACACCGATGGTCTCTACGTTAGATATTTTCTACCGCCTTTCACACAATGTCTTGCTTGGGGTAGGTCCTGGGATTACTGTGGAAAATGGTGAAATGAAAAGCCTCCTACGTGTGGGGATTGAAGGCGAGGTGCCGATGAACGACCGATGGGAGTGGACGCCCACCTTATATTTAGACCAGCGTATTGACGGGCACCAGGTGTGGACCTTCGCCGTAGGTGTGGCGCATTACCTGTAACTAGCGCTTTTCCCTTTTACTTTCTAGTTCAATAAGCAAATCGCGTAGTCTTGCGGCTTCGATGAAGTCCATGGATTTCGCGGCGGTTTCCATACCTTTTCTAGTATCTCTAATGCGCTTTTCAAGATCTTCTTGGCTCGTATAGTTAACCGCTTCTTCTGCGGCTTTGACGGATGCCATGCCTTCCTTGTATTGTGCGCCCTTATTCACCGCACTTGATTTAGCGAGGATTTCGTCTCTACTGCTTCTAAGGGCAGTGGGTACAATGCCGTTGTGCTTGTTATAAGCATCTTGCTTTTCACGTCGACGTTCGGTTTCATCAATTGTACGTTGCATGCTATCCGTGATTTTATCCGCATACAGAATAGCTCTTCCGTTCACGTTTCGCGCCGCCCGTCCTATGGTTTGGGTCAAGGAACGCGTACTGCGCAAGAAACCCTCTTTGTCGGCGTCCATGATGGCCACTAAACTTACCTCAGGGAAGTCCAATCCTTCGCGGAGCAGGTTTACTCCGATCAGTACATCAAAGGTGCCCAGTCTCAGGTCTCGCATAATTTCTACACGTTCCAGTGTATCGACGTCGCTGTGGATGTAGCGGCACCGGATGTCGTAGCGTGTAAAGTATTTCGTCAGTTCTTCGGCCATTCGTTTGGTCAAGGTGGTCACCAAGACGCGCTCGTCGCGTTCTACACGAATGCGTATTTCGTCCATAAGGTCGTCAACTTGGCTCTCGCAAGGGCGTACCTCGACGACCGGGTCGAGTAGTCCGGTAGGGCGGATGACTTGTTCGGCAAATACGCCTGCGCTGAGCTCGAGTTCGAATTCTGCCGGTGTGGCGCTGACGAAGAGTGCTTGGCCACGAATCTGCTCGAATTCTTCGAATTTCAAGGGACGGTTATCCATGGCTGCGGGTAGACGGAAGCCATATTCAACCAAGTTTTCTTTGCGTGATCGGTCACCGCCGTACATGGCTCGAACTTGTGGTATGGTGACGTGGCTTTCGTCGACTACGAGAAGAAAGTCGTCGGCAAAGTAATCGAGCAAACAGAAGGGGCGTACCCCTGGAGCGCGCCCGTCGAGGTAGCGGCTGTAGTTCTCAATACCGGAACAGTAGCCCAATTCCCGTATCATCTCCAAATCAAAATTGGTGCGCTCCTCCAATCGCTTGGCTTCTAGCGGACGGCTCACATTGCGGAAGTGGTCCACTTGCTGCATGAGATCGTCTTGGATTTGGTGGATGGCGTTTTGTAATTGGTCTTTTTCGGTGACGAATAGGTTGGCAGGGAACAGTCGCATTTCATCCATGTGTTCAATGCGTTGGCCGCTGATCGGGTCCATGTGTTCAATGCTCTCCACTTCATCGCCCCAGAAGCTGATGCGGTAGTAGGTTTCCGCGTAGGCGGGGAAAATGTCTACGGTATCGCCTTTTACGCGAAAGCTGCCGCGTTTGAACTCCGCTGCGGTTCGGGCGTAGAGGGCGTTGACAAAGGCGTGGAGCAGGGCTTGGCGGGCGATGGTGTCGCCTACTTTTAATTGGACCACAGAACTATTAAAGGCCTCTGGGTTCCCCATCCCGTATAAACAACTGACGGACGCGACCACAATCACGTCGCGGCGTCCGCTCAATAGGGAGGAGGTGGTGCTCAAGCGAAGCTTTTCGATCTCGTCGTTGATGCTCAGGTCTTTCTCGATGTACAGACCGGAGGAAGGAACGTAGGCTTCAGGCTGGTAATAATCGTAGTAGCTGACGAAATATTCGACCGCGTTCTCAGGGAAGAACTCCTTCATCTCCCCGTAGAGTTGGGCCGCAAGCGTCTTGTTATGGCACAGGATGAGGGTAGGGCGTTGGGTACGTTCGATGACGTTCGCAACGGTGAAGGTCTTACCAGACCCGGTCACCCCAAGCAATACCTGATCCCGCTCGCCGCCGTTCAGCCCTTCTACCAAATCGTTGATGGCCGTGGGCTGATCTCCCATCGGCTCGAATGGAGCTACGAGCTTAAACTTCATGCCGGATTATTTCAGTAGGCTATTGAAAAGCTTGCGCATGGCAGTGTAATGTTCTACCAAGGCTTTCTGTTCTTCAATTTTGGCCAATGCCGCTTCCAATAATGGGTTTCCTTTCGAAGCAGAGAAGAAGGCAATGTTGTTCTCAAGCTGGTGCAATTCCTTTTTAGCGCGGTCTAATCCTTCACGGATGGCAGCGCGCTGGCGGAACAATCCGTCTTGATCGTCGGCCTCTACCATGGCTTTAACCTTCGCTTGCATCAACGCAGCTTCCACCTCTTGGGCACTGAGGCCTAGCGGCGCTACTTTTTCCGCCAATAAAGTATCAAAGTTTTGATTGTGCTCACGTTTGCCTCCTTGGCCTAATGCGCCCCACTGCTCACTCAAGGCAATGGCATCTTCAAGTGAGGCAACCTTTGCTTTCTTCATACCGGCCAAGAAATCTTCTTTGGCTTTCTGAGCAGCATTGCTTTGCTTTTCTATGGCTTTGCGTTCACCGTGCATGCGATCGAAGAAATGGTTACAGGCACTACGGAAGGCTTCCCAGAGTTTGTCTCCTTCTTTTTTAGGGACATAACCGGACTTCTTCCAATCCTGCTGTGCTTTTTTGAGTACCTGCGCAGTGGCTGCAAAATCATCGCTGTCTTTCGCGCTTTCGGCGAGCTCGATCAACGCTTGTTTCTTTTCTAGATTTACGCGTTGTGCTTTTTTCTCCTCTTTGTAGAAGGCGT
Organism: Schleiferiaceae bacterium; assembly: GCA_022424815.1. Lineage (GTDB taxonomy): Bacteria > Bacteroidota > Bacteroidia > Flavobacteriales > Schleiferiaceae > UBA10364. The sequence goes on from JAKMGS010000143.1 coordinate 3,069, forward strand.
TTTTCAATCTATTGAACTCACGCTGGGCCGTTTTGTATTCTTCCCAAACCACGGAGTTTTCTTCGCTTTTCACGAAGCCAATTTTCTTAAACTCGCCACGTAAGGCCTCCAACGCTTTGCTGGCTTTTTGCCATCCGCCGTGGTTGGTCGGTAGTTCCGAAGTCAGCGCCTGGATTTTCGCCACAACTTCTTTCTTCGCGGCAATTTTTTCATCGTTTTGCGCTTTGATTTCCTCATTAAAGGAATCTCTCAGCTCATGGACTTTGCTGGTAATGGCCTTAAAACGCTCCCAAAGCTGGTCTTTGTGTTCGCGTGGCACTGGGCCAATTCTCTTCCACTTGCTGTGCGCTTGTTGTAGCGTTTTGAAAATCTTCGCGGAGGCACCGCCGGCCAACATATTCTCCAGAGATTCGCATAGCGCGACCTTCTCCGCGAGGTTGTTTTGGTAATCAATCTCGATGAGGTCGTAAGCCATTCTTAAGTAATCGAAGAAATTATCGACGTGGTGGTTGTAGTTTGCCCATACGTTGCGTGCATCACCTTTTGGGACGAGGCCAGTATTGTTCCAACGCTCACGCAATCCTTTGAATGTTTCGTATTTATCCTTGGCACTGCCTGCCATCATTGGCAGACCTTTGATTTGCTCGATGATATCAAGTTTGGTGGCCAAGTTTGTGCTGAGTTCCGCCTCGAGCTGGCTGTAATGTTTGCGCAACTTATCTCTGTATCCTCCGTAGGTAGTGTTGAGTTGCTTGCGCAATGGTTGATCGTAGTGGAAATCGATGCTGTTGCCGCCTTCTTCGATGAAGGCTGATTTTGCCGCATCACGCTCTGCATTGAGCTCTTGTAAAATTCGAGAACGTCCGCTCTCTACCACGCCTTTAATGCGTTGTGGTTCATGTTCGCCAATGTGCTGGGCTATGATTTCAAGGGATTGTTCTACCGTCAGGGCATCGAAATCTGGAATGATCAACTTGCGCTCCTTAGGGCTTTCGTGATCGTCTTCTGCCTCTACAGCATTGACTTCCGTGTTTTGCTCTTCTTCCGTTTCTTCCACAACTTCGCTACTCTCGTGCGCTTCCGGCATAGGTGTGCTGGTTTCTTCCGTAGGTTGCGTGTTTTCTTGTGGGTCCAATTCTTCTTGACTCATCATCTA
>JAKMGS010000144.1 GCA_022424815.1 Schleiferiaceae bacterium
AGTACGGGATTTCGCCCCACATGTATCCATTGGCGGCATAGGACGTATTGCCCAAGTTTCTAAACTCCACAAATCCGATCAAGCGCTGCATATCGCTGCAATTCCAAGTATACGAGGTACGTGCATTGATAATGTGATAAGCCGGTAAACTGTGTGCCTCAAGGCCTTCGTTTGACATGTATTGCTTGCCCACGTATTGGTTCCAAAATGTTGCCTCAAAACCTTTCTTAGCATAGGTTAATCGTCCACTAGCTAATGCGCCAGGCGAAAAAGCAATGGGCGTATTATTCACAACTGAAGAGGTAGGATCACTCAACCAATTCACATTTTCGTTCTGACTTAAAGCCACATTGGCCGTCGCTGAAAGCTCCGAAGTCAACTCAAACGCACCAGTAAACTCAACTCCTTGACGGAAGCTCTGTCCAACATTTTCACGGATTGGATATCCCTGAGCATCGATCGCACCTGTCAAAACCAATTGGTTTTGGTACTGTTGGCGGTAGGCGTTCACATCAAAAGCCCACTTCTCACCGGAGTTGCGGAAATTGAATTCCACATCCAACATACGTTCTGCCTGTAACGCATCGGCATCAGCAGCATATTGTAAATCCGTACGGTTCGGCTCGCGGTGACCTACACCTGCATAGGCACCGAAAACTTGATTTCCACTCAGGTTGTAGGTCATACCTAGTTTAGGGTTAAAGAAGATGAATGTACGGTCGAAGTTTGCCGGTCCCGTCGCTGAGCCACCGGTTGAACTGTGGTTCACATAACGGTATTGTGCATCTGCGTAGACCAAAAGGTTGTTACTAGTCACGGCATATTTCACGTAGATGTTCGCATCGTCTTTAACGGCATCACCCGTATAGTACTCCCCATTAAGGGTACTTACGTTTGGATTATTTGCCCAAATCACACGACCAAAATGCGCTCCCTCATAACGGTGTACGCCACCGCCAAGCTGTACACGCTGGCCGCCGTTTTCATAGGTCCACGAAGAAGTTGCTCCATAGAAATCGTTGTCCAACCACTTGCGTGTAACAACATCTCCGTACGCAACGGTATCGCCTGAAGCAGTGTAATACGGTATTAATCCAAAGTCCATGAAGCTCAATCCTAAGACTGAACCTTGATTGTACTCTTCATAATAACCGGCGCCTGCAGTGTGGTGCAATGCCGCCGCAAACGTACCTCCGAAGAGGTTGGAATAGCGGTAGTGCAGCTGTGTGTGCTCCTGACCGTAATTATCTACTTGGTCGTCGTAGGTACCCACTACATTCCACATATCGTCATAGATGGCACCAGCAAAATTTGAACGAGGAGCTGCATCCAAAGCGCCGCCATACATGGTGGTAGAATCGATCCCATACCAAGCCTGATAGGTACGTTCGCCGCCACCGAATCGAATGGCCTCAACGTAATGACCGCCACCGGCAAAACCAGCGCTCACATAGTAAGATTGTAAGTCCGAAGATGCGCGCTCCACATAGCCGTCTGAAGTGATGGACGAGATGCGTGTGTTCATCCAAAAACCGCTTGCCGTCTTCCCTGTGCGTGCTTCCATGGTAGCACGTTGTGTGCCATAAGATCCAGCACCCAAAGTGATACGACCGCCTTTTTCACCAGCACCCAAGGTGCTTAGACCAAGGCTTGCTCCAAAAGCACCAGAACCGTTGGTAGAGGTCCCTACCCCTTTTTGTAATTGAATGGCGTTTGTGGAAGACATGAGGTCTGGTGTATTCACCCAAAACACGCCATGGCTCTCTGCATCATTCATTGGAATACCGTTTACCGTAACGTTGATGCGCGTCATGTCCGAACCACGAACACGCATGTTGGTGTATCCGATACCGTTTCCAGCATCAGAAAAACTAACTACACCTGCCACATCCTGTAACACATAAGGAAGGTCGCGACCGGTGTTCAACGCTTCAACATCCTTTTCCGTTAGGTTGATCTGTGCGATTGGGTCGTTCTTTTGCGCCCAAGTACCCAGGATATTCACCTCGGTTAATTCTACTAGAGGCAATGGAATAATATCGACCATAATGGTATCGGTCGATTCTTGTGCAGTAGCGAATAGCGATAGTGCTACAGCGGCTGCGGAGTACATGAATTTTTTCATGAAAATTGGTCTTTTAAAACCACGTCAAGGGGCAATAACGTGTTGTTACACAAATATTGCTTTCGTTCCTTGGCAGCATTACCTGCCCAGGTTCTATGGGTATGTTCTCAGCCCGTAGGTCAAAAGACTTTCTGGGCACCCCTTTGAGACAATGCGAAGATATAACACACAAGCCCTACCTTGTGGTTCATGAAAAAGTTTATTCGATTTACTGGAATTTTAGGCGCAGGGGCATTGGTCATGAGTGCCGTTTTTAAAATCAATCACCTCATGGGCGCGCCCGAACTACTGTTGATGGGTACTGTATGTTCGGGGCTTTTTATTATTGGCTCCCTAGTGCAGAAGCTGTCAACAAAGTAATGGACCTTATTTTTTGGGCTTAAATCGTTCAATGATTCCCATCGGCCTCAGCCTAATTTCATCCCGAACCATAGGTTGATAACCTACATAGAAATGGTTGTATTTATACAGCTTGACCAATTGTACTTGCTCCCTTTGACTAATGTCTCGTAGCGTTTCTCCTGGTCGTACCACGGTGGTCTTCGTGGAACCCCGACTCTTCTTCTGGTCAATATAAATTCGATCTCCAGGTTGGAGTTGTGTTTCCCAGGTCATATCGTTGAATTGGAGTAAAGCAGCTACCGGTAAATGAAGTGAATCCGCCACAAACTCAATTCTTTCTTCTTTTTGTAAAATAATAAATGGCACCCTTGAGCCTTGCTCTATCATACGTCTCAAAATAAACCTTTGACGTGCATTCTTCACCGGCTTGCCCTTCGAGTTCAACACAGGCCCGCCCGAAGATGTGCCTCCATTCGTGGCAAGATTTGTTGAGCTAGGAAACGTACTTTCTCTATCGTATTGATAGAGCATCTCATCTTCAATAATCTTAATTAGTCTGTCGGCGTATTCTGGAGCCGTTGCATATCCTGCTTTTTTCAAGCCCTTCGCCCAACCTTTATAGTCAGTTGGCTCGAGGTCAAAAAGAAAATCATAACGACTGTAGCGTACTAAAAAGTCCGTGTGGTCTTCAAAGCTGTGGCGCACGTTGTCGTATTTGCGAAAACACTCCCCTTTTTCATCATCATCGTAATAGACTCTGTCACCAGTCCAAGAGCTGTGGCATTTAATCCCGAAATGATTATTTGATTTTCGGGCCAATTCACTTTGCCCATTACCGCTCTCTAAAATGCCCTGGGCCAAGGTAATAGAGGCGGGAATACCCGATCTATTCATCTCGTCTACAGCTATTTGCGCGTACTCCCAAATGTAATCAGTGCGTGAGCTTCCTTGGCCAAAAGCAACATTTCCCATGAAAAGGAACAGAAATACTATTCCAAAGGTGGATATTTTGATTTTCCGCAGACTCATAATTCAAAAATGAAGAAAGGCTTTAGACTTTTACCGCGCACAACCTTTAAGTTATCAAAAACAATTGGTCTAACTCCCACAAAATCAAAAACCCAATTTGTTAATAACGCACAAAAAGTTTTTGTTGAATCAATTTTTGGATTGGGTAGTTTAGAGATAAGTCTAAAACAAAACACTATATACCATGAGCGCAAATGATTTCCAAATGGACGATTCCTTCGCTAACTTCGTTCAAGAACTCGAGCAAGCAGAACAACCAAAAGCATGTAGCATCGACAATCCAGAATGCGAAGCTTGCGGTAGCTAATTGCCACTAAAAATTTAAAGAGAGCCCGTGAACACTGCGTTTACGGGCTTTTTTTATGCGCTTATCCAGGAAGTGGACCGGCGGCCATCAATGCCAACCATAAAGCCACCGTAGTACTCACTAAGGCAACGGCCGGAAACTTGATCATCTTTGGCCATTCCCAATACCAGTATTGAAATAACATAGAAGCCAGAGCGGTCCCTGGGATCCACATAAAAAGAAAGCTTCTATAAAAATCGGCGCCGGTGTTCAAGGTGATTCCCAATCGAGGCAATACCCAATTCATACTCATCCATGTGAATACGAACATGATTCCTGCCATGGGCAAGTACAATTGGCGAAGTAAAATCTTAGAAAACATAGGCGGTGCGTTTACTCTAAAATACGAAAGGTCAAGGTAATAACCCTTCTTTGC
>JAKMGS010000051.1 GCA_022424815.1 Schleiferiaceae bacterium
CCCTAAGGTTCCGTGGCCGAGTGGCTAGGCACTGGTCTGCAAAACCAGCTACAGCGGTTCGAGTCCGCTCGGAACCTCAGAATAAGAAAAGCCCCACCGCACTACGTGCAATGGGGTTTTTTCTTTTGGCGAATACGAAGCTTGCTTCAGTATTCGCCAAAAGAAAAACACACAACAGACCGCGAAGCGGTATGAATGGGGCGTTCTTACTGACCTTAGGTGACCACGCGGCCCGCCAAGCGAAGCGAAGGCAATCCGCGCCAAGCTTACTTGAGTTTTGGAAGCCCTAAAACCTCCAATCAAAATAAATCTCGACCCTCACGCCCTTATCAACAAGTGTTTGCTTGAACGCCTCTACGCCATCTGCGAGGGCAGGGATGATCAATGTGTTTCCGGTGCTCATATGCAAGAACAGGTGGGACCGAGTTTCACTGATCTTCTCGAGCTCGGAAATATTCAACTTGCTTTCTCCTAATTTATTCGTGGAAATCACGACCTCATCTTCCAAGACTAGGGTTTCCTCAAGGCCGAATCGGCCCGAATAATATTCTTTAATGTGCGCGCGATAATGCTTTCGGAACCTCCAGCTAAATACCTTCCATACCCAAAGAGTACCACCAGAAAAACACCCGCGAAGTAAAAGGACATCCCCGCGTTTTCGAAATAAAATACCCACATCCCCAGCGCACACATCGCCAACAGCAAAAGTTTGCTGCGCGACCGTTGGCGTTGCACACGCTTAGATTGTGAGGCTGAGAAAACCTGATAGATATAAAAGTCCTCTTCTTGGATTTGGTATTGAACCTTTATCTCATCAAAGTACAACAAAAACCCTGAGGACTTTACGCAGCAAAAAACAACAGAACAACTATGTAACGCATCAATGAACGATCAGTAGTTTTTCCGTAAACCTTTTTCCAGAAGAAACCACCGTTACTAGATAGGTGCCAGTAAACAGATCCTTAGTAGAAATCATGCGATCCGGAGTATAAGCAAACGACTTTTTCATCCAAAGCCTGCCTGACTCGTCATATACATACATTTCAAGTGGGGTTCCTTCCATCCACATACCCCCGAGCCTAAAGCCATCTTGTGCGGGATTCGGATATACCATTAACTGGTCTGAGGCCAATTCTTCATCGAGACCAATCCCTTGAATAAACTCAAACCAATTGATATTCACAGGGGCTTGAATGACATTGAGCTTCAAGATGTAATCGCCTTGTGTCAGCACACCAGCATTTCCGCTAGTAGTGGTCCACGTCTGCCATCCACCAGTCAGTGGCAGTGTGACTTCCGGCATATTACTTAAGTACGTGCCAGAAGTATCGTACAATTCAAATTGAATCTTACCATTGCTCTGTGAAGCGTGGCGATAATCAATGGAATAAGTAGCATTATTTAACACCTTGATGTCGTACAGCAAATAATCGCCGCCATCTAAATAACCAATGTTCTGTCCGCCGCCAATGTCAGAGGTGTTCTCCAATGAAATTCCGTCCATGCTAGAATAGGCTTCGGCTTCTATTTTACCCGGAACGACGTGAACTGTAGGTAGTGTATTTTCAACCAATTCCTGCGTAAATGGATCTACAGAAGTTCCGTCCTTTGCTTTCAGAGCCGTTCCCGAATAGGATACCTTCATTTCGTCTAAAAAGGTCATGTTCTGGTTCAGCGTCAAGATGAAATTTCGAACATTGTTCGGGCTAGGCGCAATATTGACAACCGATGCTTGGTTTCCGTTTACAGTCACGTAGTAGGAGAAAATATTACCCAATTGCAAAGTATCGAGAGGCTTGTTTGTTTTCACCTCTATTTCAGTGTAACTGTGCGTGACTGAACTAACATATTCTGCATCTAAAGCGGTGGTGCTTCCCGTCGGGACAAACTGAAAGCTCGAAACATTGAAGCCACCGCCATTTGCAACAAGACGGAGCGCCTTGTCTTCAGAGGAAAGAATAACATTAGGGATCACCTTATCCGCCAAAATAGACCAGCTGCCTGTATTTGTAGCATAATAGTTAGGGGTTAGTTTTACACCGTCCGCTTCAAAGTAAAAGTTACCACCAGTACCGCCGTTTGCCCCTTGGCGTACTTTTATCGTGTACACGCTGTCTTGTGCAATATTTACGGTGTATTGCATCCAATCGTCAGTGTCTACCCAACCCACGCAATAGCCATTGCTATTAACAAAATCTGACAACGCCTCGATGTCTACCCCGTCATTCCTGTACGTCCATCCGCTATTCCACGCAGGAGGTGGGTTCAGCTGCATAGATTCCGTATCGAAATAGGCCATTCCTAACGGACCCATGTCGTATTCCGAAGCGTGAATTACACCCGGAATATTGTGCTCTTTCCACGGCAATGGGGACGGATCATAGACTTGTCTAAACATCGCGTCGATGACCCCTCTGTTGTAGGTACAATTCTCGGCCTTAAGGTTAGTGGCAAGCTGCATGAGTGCAGCCGTGGCGTCGGTAACGGAGGGGGCGCTGCCGCTACCGCTCCAATAATTCAACAGCTGCTCGTACCCTGTGTTTTTAGTAACGCTTAGAGGCGCATTAATGGTCTCTACCTTCTTTAATGGCCACCACGCCCAACCGACTCCTTCGGATTCCATGATGCTAATTAAAGCCGTATACCAAGCATTCGAGTTTTCACCCGTTTCACCAAACCAGATAGGCACGTTATACGTATCCCTTAGATCTAATCCATACTGGATATCGGCCACACTATTTACCGGTGACCAATACTTGTGGGGTGAGTAGGCCATGTTATCGTCCCATGGAGGCGTTAATCCAGTAAATGTATTTGCAAACCAATTCCCTTCTATGAAGATAATGTGGTTGGTATCTACGGTTCTTATGCTATCTGTGATGTCTTCGTAAAGATTTCTTAGCAACGTCCCACCCGGTAAGTTCCAGTTGGGTTCGTTGATCAAATCATACCCAGCGATGGTCGTATCTGTGGCAAACTTATCCGCCAACTTTTTCCAAAGCGCAACCGTCTTCGTCCTATTATGGACGCTTTCCCACAACGAAGGCTTTGTTGGATCATAATCGCTAATACCTTGATCATATCCCTGACCGCCCGGGGCGGCATGAAGGTCTAAGATGACATACAATCCTGCGCCCTCTGCCCAAGAAACTACTGAATCTAAAAGATTAAAGCCCTTAGTGAGCCAGGTGTTTTGCCCAAGCACTGGTTCCTCTTCAATCGGCAGGGTGAAGAGATTATAATGCATGGGGACTCGGATGGTATTGAAACCCCAAGCCGCCATGCTATCTACGTCTGCCTTATTGAAATGATTTTCTAGCCAGGCGTCGTAAAAAGCCTGCGTTGCTGTGGCGCCAATAAGGTCTTCAATGGTGTCCTTTATCTTGTGTTGCGGATTCGCGAATGAAGCAGTTTGAAGCATATAGCCTTCTTGAACCATCCAACCGCCTATTCCCATAGCGCGAATAAGAAGTGTATCGCCCGAACCATCGACGATAGCTTTACCATTAGATTTTACGTATTGAGCGGAAACTAAGGTTGAAACCAATAGTGCCCCAAGAAGAAATAAGCGTTTCATGATGTGTCGTTGTGAAGCCCCAAGATAAAAATTACACCGCTTTATATAAACAACAGCAATAAGGGGCCGCGTAATCGTTGGTGTTGAACACGCTTAGATTGTGGGGCTGAGAAAAGCTGGTAGGTATTAAAGTCCTCTTTTTGGATTTGGAATTGAATCTTCCTCCCATCAAAGTACAATAAAAAACCCCGAACCAAAGGCTCGGGGTTGTAGATCTGTTGCGTTGTGTTTTACAACAAGTAGTCGGTCGTCATCCAGGTGCTTTGGCCCCCAGAAATCACATTCCCAACCAATTCTTTCTGGTCTGCACCCGTCGCCACAAGCGTACGGATTGAGAACGAGCGCAAGGCATCGTGTACGCTCAACGTCGCTACGGCGCTGTCCTTTCTTCCGGTAAACGGAAGGTAATCTGGACCCCGCTGACAAGAAGCGTTGATGTTCACACGACATACTTGGTTCACCATGTTATCCACGGCGTAGGCAATAGTCGCCTCATTGCCGCTGAACAAACTACATTGCTGACCATAGTCGCTCATGGCAATAGACGCCATCACCTCTTCTAAGTCTTCGTATTCCACCACGGGCACTACAGGGCCGAACTGCTCTTCATGGAAAATATCCATCTCATTAGTCACCGGGTACAACACTGCTGGGAAGAAGGCAGTGTCTGAAACGCGACCTGAGTTCTTGTTGATCACCTGCGCACCCTTAGATACGGCGTCGTCCACGTATGCTTCCATCTGCTCTACTTTGTTGCGCTCTGGCAGCGGAGTGAGCGGACAATCTGTTTCTGGGTGATCGAGCACGAGGGCGTCCACCGCCGCAGCAAACTTGGTGCGGAACTCTTCAGATACGCTCTTATGTACAAATAATAATTTCAATGCCGTACAGCGCTGGCCGTTGTAGCTCAAGGCACCGTTTACACATTCCTTAACTGCTTGGTCAATATTCGCGTCGTCAAAAACGATGGCTGGGTTTTTGGCTTCTAGGCCCAATACCTGACGTAAGCGATTTGGTTTAGGGTGCTGCGCCACTAAAGCGTTTGAACTTTTAGAGTTTCCTATTAAGGCCAACACATCCACATCGCCTGTTTTCATTATGGGGCCAGCCAACGTGCGTCCACGACCAAAAACGATATTCACCGCTCCTGGAGGAAAGGCTTCTTTGAACGCATCGATGAGCGGTGTCAACAATAACACACCGTATTTAGCGGGCTTAAAGATTATCGTATTCCCCATGATTAGGGAGGGAATAAGCAAACAGAAAGTCTCATTTAGAGGGTAGTTATACGGGCCTAAACACAATACAACGCCTAATGGTCCGCGACGAATTTGAGAAATCACACCATCCTTACTAGCCACGTGAGATCCTCGTCGCTGCAGTTCTTTATACTCCTCGATGGTATCGTTGATGTAGTCCACCGTACGATCAAATTCTTTATACGCAGCTGTCTTGTTCTTCGCAATCTCCCACATCAACAGCGTGCTGACCTCTTCGCGCTTATCTTTCATCAACGCCACAAACTTTTCCATGGCAGCGATGCGCGCGGCAGCACCAGCTGTTGGCCAATATCCACGGCCATTATTATACGCTTCTTTAGCTGACGCCAACGCTTTTAGACCCGCGGCTTCGTCCAATGTTGGGGACTCGCCAAGGAATACTTTATCGGTAGTACCATCAGTATTAATAGCGCCCATTGGGCTATAAACTTTCTCAAAATCACCGTCCCAAGTGTGGGTCTCTCCGCCCACTAGGTATTGGTTCCAGCGAAATGGTTTTGGTGCGTCAAACTCTGTGATAGGGTTGTGCTTAGAGCTTGCTTTCATTTTATTTTCAGTTAGTTTTCATATATAAGGCGCAGTTCGGGTTTATGTTCACGCCGGTTTATATGTTAAGTGGCCCTAATAGAATTGAACTCTTCGTGATAAGCGTTACGAACAACGGTTGTAAATTGGAGCAAAATCTTAAGAGATGAACCTTTACCCCATTCACACCGGGAACTTTAAACTCGACGGCGGCGCCATGTTTGGTGTGGTGCCTAAAGGCCTCTGGGAGCGAACAAACCCCGCGGATGAACGCAACCTTTGTACTTGGGCCATGCGCTCTTTATTGATTGAAAATGGGAATCAATTAATCCTCATCGACACCGGCATCGGTAATAAACAGAGCGAAAAGTTTTTTAGCCACTACTTCCTCCACGGCGACCACAATCTAGATGCATCGCTGGCCGCTCACGGTTTCAATCGTAACGACATCACCGACGTATTCCTCACCCACCTTCACTTTGACCACGTAGGGGGTGCTGTGCAGTGGAACGCTGACCGCACGGGATACGAACCGGCCTTTAAAAATGCCAATTATTGGACCAACGAGCGCCATTGGAATTGGGCCACCAAACCCAACGCCCGAGAACGCGCAAGCTTCCTATCAGAAAACATTCTGCCCCTCGAAGAAAGCGGGCAACTGAAATTTATCGACGCCCCGGAAGGCGAGCATCGTGTAAGCACACCGCTGGGCTTCGATATCTTCGTCGTCAACGGCCATACCGACGCACAGATGTGTCCCATCCTGCACTACAAAGGCCAAACGGTTGTTTTCATGGCCGATCTTCTGCCCTCCACGGGACATATTCCCCTGCCATATGTGATGGGCTATGATACTCGGCCCCTGCTCACCCTTGATGAGCGCACCCGCATCTTTACCGAGGCGGCGGAAAAGGGCTACCATTTATTCCTCGAACACGACGCGTATAATGAAGTTTGTACGTTACAAATGACAGAAAAGGGTCCGCGACTTTTGGACAACGGACGCCTCGATCACTTTTTTGGATAACTCCTACACACAATGAAAAAACTCCTCCTTGTTTTCTTTGTCGGTCTCGGCATCAGCGCCCAGGCCCAATATTGGCAACAAGCCGTGCACTACAACATGGACATCACCATGGACGTCGCAAATCACCAATACGACGGTGCACAACAAATCACCTATACCAACAACAGCCCCGACACCTTGCACAAGGCGTATTTCCACCTATACTTCAACGCCTTCCAGCCGGAAAGCATGATGGACGTGCGTTCACGCAACATTGCCGATCCTGACCGCCGAGTGCGCGATCGAATCGAAGGGTTGGGACCTGATCATATCGGGTATCAAAATGTGCGTACCCTCACCCAAAACGGGAACCCTTTGCGCTGGGACGTACAGGGCACCATATTGAAATGTGAGCTCGCTGAACCCCTGCTTCCCGGGCAGTCCACCACATTCACGATGGCATGGAACGCTCAAGTTCCAGAACAAATTCGTCGTTCAGGCTGGAACAATAAAGAGGGTATTGAATTCACCATGACGCAGTGGTACCCAAAATTGGCCGAATACGATGAGGACGGCTGGCATGCGGATCAATATGTTGGGCGCGAGTTCTACGGGGTTTGGGGCTCGTTTGATGTGAAAATCCATATTGATCGCGACTATGTAATTGGCGGCACGGGCTACTTACAAAATCCCGAAGATGTGGGTTTTGGTTATGGCGGCGTCAAAAAAGTTCGACTAAGCAAGAAAGAGCTTCGTACGTGGCATTTTAAAGCAGATAAGGTTCATGATTTTGCTTTTGCCGCTGACCCTGATTACAAACACGAACAATTGCATATAGAAAACGGCCCGTTGGTTCATCTGCTTTACGACCCAAAAACAGCCAATAAGTCAAACTGGGTGGAAATTCAAAAAGGGTATTTACAGGGATATTTTGATTTTATGGCCAAACATTTTGGTAAGTACCCATACGATCAATTCTCCCTCATCCAAGGGGGCGATGGCGGTATGGAATACCCAATGTGTACCATGATGCTTGGCGGCGGCGATAAGTTCGAAGGCTTTACTGGACTGTTCGTGCACGAGGCAACACACAACTGGTACTATGGTGTGATTGGAACCAATGAGGCAGTATATCCTTGGATGGACGAAGGCTTCACCTCATACGCGGAAGAAGAATGCATGAACTTCTTGTTCAATCGGGGTGAAGAGAACCCACACCTTGGGGCCTACAGGGCTTATGTGTACCTCGACACCTCAGGTTTGCGGGAGCCCCTAAGCACCCCAGCGGACCACTTCAACTACAACCGCACCTATGGTATCAATAGCTACAGTGCAGGCGCCTTATTCTTAAACCAACTCGAATACATTATTGGTGAAGAGGCCTTTACGCGCGGTATGATGCGCTACTGGCAAAAGTGGCAGTTCAAGCATCCAAAGCCGGAAGATTTTTTGCGCATTATGGAAGTGGAATCCGACATGGAATTAGACTGGTACCTTAGCTATTACAAGGACCAAGTCAAAAGTATTGACTACGGTATAACTGCTGTAGAAAACGATGTTGTAGGCGCGCAAATTACCCTGCAACGTATCGGGCTATTCCCTATGCCGGTGGATGTATTGGTGACTTATGAAAGCGGTCGTGAAGAACTGCGCACCATACCTCTGGTGAGTATGTATGGCGCGAAACGCCAAGAAGGTGTAGAGGTTCACGAGCCATGGCCCTGGACCCACCCGGAATACAAGATGTACATTCCAACCAGCGAGACCATCAAGCGCATAGAAATAGACCCTTCGAAGCGCATGCTCGACATCGACCGAAACAACAACGTATTTTAATAAGAAAAGCCCCGCAAATGCGGGGCTTTTTGGTGCTGTGGCTATCGCCTTTTTTTCGGGCCTGTACCGTACTTTTTGGCTTTGTTCATGCGCTTTTTCACGCCCTTGCCGATGTTATAGTCCTTGGCGTTTTTTGGCTTCTTCTCGTGAAAAGAAGGTCCGGGTTCTTCGCTTACGCCGTTCTTTCTGGGACTGCTTTTACTCATCGAAACTTACTACTAGTCTATCGCTCGTGGCGTGGCTTTGACAGGTTAGAATATAGCCGTCTTTCACCTCGTCATCAACGAGTGCGTAGTTCATGACCATCTCGGCAGATCCTTCCAAAACTTTGGCACGACAGGTACAACAAACGGCGCCTTTACACGCATAAGGAACATCGGCTCCCGCGTCCAAGGCTGCGTCCAAGACATAATCCTTAGGCCCCATTTCAAAATGGGTCTCCTCGCCGTCCAATACCAGGGTTACCGAAGCGTTGGCCGAAGCTCTTGCAGCAGAGGCCGCTTGAGCTTCTGTGGAAGGTGCTGAGGTGTTGAACAACTCAAAGTGAATATTCGACTTAGCCGTGCCCATACTTTCGAGCTTAGCGCTCACTGTTTCGATCATCTCCTGTGGTCCGCATAGGTAATGTGCCGTCACCTTGTTTAAGTCGATCAACGACTGCGCAAACTTCTCTGCCTTTGCGGCATCTATTCTTCCCTTGAGGTGGTCGGTGCCTTGGTCCTCGCGGCTCAACACATGGTGCACTTCGAAGCGCTCGAGGTAAGTATTTTTTAGATCGTCAATAGCGTCTTTGAAAATGATACTATTGCTGTTCTTGTTCCCATAGAAGAGGGTAAAGGTGCTTTCATCATCGCTCGCTAAAACGCTTTTCGCGATGGACATTACCGGTGTAATGCCCGATCCTGCTGCCCAACCCACAACGTGCGAGGAGGTGCCTGTAGGTGCCCAAGTAAAATTGCCTGTTGGCGCCATGCTTTCTATGGTGTCGCCCGCCCTTAATTCGCGATTAGCGTATGTTGAAAACTTGCCTCCTTCGATTTCTTTTACCGCAACGCGCAGCTCGCCCTCGTGTGGAGCGACACAAACCGAATACGACCTGCGCACCTCTTCCGCGCCAATATTGGCTTTCAGGGTGAGGTACTGTCCTGATAAGAATGAAAAATCTGCGCCATCCTCTGGCAAGTTAAAGGCAATACTCACGGCGTCTTCGGTCTCGCGACGCACCTCTTTAACGGTGACCGTGTGAAAATGACCATCACCTTTCTCGTTCGATTCCTTCTGTAGAGACGGGGTTTTTTTGGCGTTTTTATTGAAGAATTTAAACATGCTTCTGGATTTGTGGTGTAAAGGTAGAACGCAATATTAAACCATTGACAACCATTAGTTGTTGTGTTTTAACTTTGTAAACGACCAAATACACAGATTTATGGGTACCAACATCTCATTAGAAGAAAAGTTTCAGGCTTACGTAGACGCCGAGAATAAGGTAGAACCGAAAGACTGGATGCCCGAAAAATACCGCAAGACCTTAGTGCGTCAGATTTCTCAACACGCCCACAGTGAGGTTATTGGTATGCAGCCAGAAGCAAACTGGATCACGCGTGCCCCTTCGCTGCGTGCGAAACTCATTTTACTTGCCAAGGTACAGGACGAGGCTGGACACGGTTTGTATTTGTACAGCGCCGCAGAAACCATGGGCACGAGTCGCGACCAAATGATTGCGGACTTGCAAAGCGGAAAAGCGAAATACAGTTCGATCTTCAACTACCCTACCCCTTCTTGGGCAGATATGGGAACGATCGGATGGTTGGTCGACGGCGCTGCGATTCAAAATCAAGTGATGTTAACGCGCACCAGCTACGGCCCGTATGCGCGAGCCATGGTTAAAATCTGTAAAGAGGAGAGTTTCCACCAACGTCAGGGATACGAGGTTGTGATGAAATTGGCCCAAGGAACTCCTGAACAAAAAGAAATGGCGCAAGAAAGTTTGAACCGCTGGTGGTGGCCTTCACTTATGATGTTTGGACCGTCGGACGACAATAGCCCAAATTCTGAACAGAGTATGCGCTGGAAAATCAAGCGCAAGAGCAACGATACCCTTCGTCAAGAGTTCATCGATAAAACCGTTCCGCAAGCCCATTACCTCGGGCTTACCATTCCAGATCCAGATTTGAAATGGAACGAGGAACGCGGATCATACGATTTCGGAGAAATTAATTGGGACGAGTTTTACAACGTTATTCAGGGCAATGGCCCTTGCAATAAAGAGCGTATTACCCATCACGTGAACGCGCACGAAGAAGGCGCTTGGGTCCGTGAAGCCGCGCTAGCCTACGCTGAAAAAGAAGCCAAGCGCAAAGAAAACAGAACCTCAGCAGCCTAACCTATTACAACCGCATGAATAAGAACCACTGGAAGCTTTACGAAGTCTTTGTCCGCAGCAAAAACGGACTTGCCCATAAACACGTAGGCAGCCTTCACGCCGCCGACGCCGATATGGCTATTAAAAACGCTCGCGACGTCTACACTCGACGCTCAGAGGGCATCAGTATTTGGGTCGTCCCTTCAGATCAAATCACAGCGAGTTCGCCGGATGACAAAGAGCCTTTGTTCGCCCCTAGTGACGATAAGGTATACCGCCACCCCACCTTCTACGACATCCCTTATGATGTCGAACACATGTAGGCCATGGGAGGAGGATGGTTAAACGGCGTGAAGCGTGACTTCACCAGAGAAGAGGCTTTAGAAGAGTATTTATTTTTCCTTGCTGACGACGCCTTGATTTTTGGGCAACAGCTCAGTAAATGGTGTTCCTCTGGTCCGGTATTGGAACAAGATATAGCAATCATCAATACCGCATTAGACCATATCGGTCGCGCGCGATTGTTGTACCAACACCTCGCGGACTTAAAAGGAGATGCTACCACAGAGGATACCCTAGCGTATTTCCGCGACCACATGGATTTCCGTAACGCCTTATTAGCGGAGCAACCAAATGGCCATTGGGGAGATTCCATTGTACGCAGTTTCTTCATGGACACCTTTAATTTTTACCTCTACGACGCGCTGAGAAATTGCACTTATGCACCTATTGCAGAGATCGCAGAAAAGTCTATTAAGGAAATTGCCTATCACGCGCAATGGAGCGCAGAATGGGTGGTTCGTATGGGAGACGGTACAGAAGAAAGCCACGAAAAAGTCCAGAAAAGCATTGATGACTTGTGGATGTGGGCCGGCGAATTGTTTGAATCTTCTCCAATTTTCGAGATGTTAGATTCAAGTTTTGTAGCCTTCCCTACGCTCAAATCTGCTTGGTTAAATAAGGTCGATGAAGTACTTCAAATGGCCACGCTCACGCGCCCTACTGATGATGCCTGGTCTCAAACCGGCGGGCGATACGGTATACACTCTGCCCACCTGGGATACATCCTTGCGGAGATGCAAAGTTTGCCGCGTACCTACCCGGACGCCACCTGG
>JAKMGS010000052.1 GCA_022424815.1 Schleiferiaceae bacterium
CATTAATACCTCAAAAAACAATGTATTCATCTTTTCTGCTGTCGCTTTATCTACGACGCGGTTCGCAGCAATAACTCCACCGAAAGCGCTTACCGGATCACCTGCTAAGGCATCGTCCCAAGCCTCTGCTAGAGTAGGGCGCGTGGCCAACCCACATGCATTATTGTGCTTAATGATTGCTATCGTGGTCTCGTTGAATTCACGGATGAGATTTACGGCAGCATCGATGTCAAGCAGGTTGTTGTAGCTCAGCGCCTTGCCATGAATTTGCTCCAAGGCATCATCAAGGTTTCCATAATAGGCAGCTTCTTGGTGGGGGTTTTCACCGTAGCGTAGGTTTTGCTTTTGACGACCGCTGATTTTTAAATCAAGGCGATCGCCAGCGAAATAACGATAAATAGCTGTATCGTAGTTTGAACTCTCATCAAAAGCTTCAAGGGCATATCGACGACGGATATCAAGGGTAGGACCAGATTCACTGTTCAATATCTCAAGAGCATTAGCATATTGTCCCATGTTAGAGATAATCCAACAATCATTGAAATTCTTCGCTGCCGCGCGAATTAATGAGATGCCTCCGATATCGATTTTTTCAATAATATCTTCTTCTGAGGCTCCTGAAGCGACGGTTGCCTCGAAAGGATAAAGATCTACAATGACAAGGTCTAAGTAAGGGATTTCATAATCAACCATTTGGGCCTTATCACCGTCGTGATTTCTTCTTGCTAAGATCCCGCCAAAAACTTTTGGGTGAAGTGTCTTCACGCGACCACCTAAAAATAGAGGGGTAGGATGTCAAATCTTCCACACGCTCTACGGGAATTCCTCTTTCTTCAATAAATGCTTGAGTTCCTCCTGTGGAATAGATGGTCGTTCCCATCGATTGTAATTTGTCAACAATAGGACCTAATCCGTCCTTATGGAAAACAGAAATTAGGGCGTTTTTGATACGCATGTAGAGCAGTCTTTAGAGTGGAATACTTGTGAATGCCCAAAAGTAAGGTTTTCGGTCGGCAGAATCTCTATGAAAAGAGCTAATTTTGAAGGAAATAATTATGCCTGTGCGCACCTTTTTCAGATTACTCCGAGAGAGTTTCATTTTCGCATTTATTTCATTGACAGCGAATAAGCTTAGAACGCTTCTTTCACTTTTAGGTATAACTATTGGGATATTTGCTATAATATTGGTTTACAGTATAGTAGATTCACTCGAAAAGAACATTAGAGATAGTGTTAGTCAGTTTGGAGATCAAGTAGTTTATGTTCAGAAATGGCCTTGGTCCGGAGGAGCAGATTTTGCTTGGTGGAAGTATTTAAATCGTCCAGTTCCATTAAATTCTGAAGCGGATATAATTAGACGCAGAAGCCAATATGCGGAACACGTCGCATTCGGCAGTTCATTGGGAGGGGCAACGGTGACAAGGGCATCGAATAGTGCAACGGGTGCCGAAGTCCTCGGAACTACTTTTGACTACAACAAGATTTGGACTTTTGAATTGGCCCAAGGAAGGTATTTTACGGAATCTGAAATGAATGCGGGACGGCCGTATTGCATTATAGGTGCTGATATTGCTGAAGGACTTTTCTTGCCGGGAGAAGTGGTTATAGGTCAGCGAATTACCATTAGTGGTCAAAAGCTGAATGTGATCGGTGTATTTGAGAAAGTAGGAGAGAGTCTAGTTGGTCAAAGTTATGATAAGATGGTTATTGTGCCATTTAAAAAGGTAAGGACTGTGGTCAATACTGATCGTAATGAAAGTAATGTCATAATGGCTAGTGCTAAAGAAGGGATAACGGTAGCCCAATTAAAAGATGAACTGACTGGCATCATGAGATCCGTCCGGAGATTACGCCCTGGGGCAGATGATAATTTTGCGCTCAATGATCCCTCACTAATTTCGAATCAACTCGACAGTTTGTTTGGTGCTTTAGGAATCATGGGAACGATTATAGGTATGTTTTCCATTCTGGTGGGAGGCTTTGGCATTGCGAATATCATGTTTGTTTCTGTCCGAGAGCGCACAAATGAAATTGGTATTCAGAAGGCACTTGGAGCGAAGAACTTCATTATTTTAAGTCAGTTCTTAACGGAGTCCGTAGTGTTGTGCCTTCTTGGAGGAGTTGCTGGACTTGTACTTGTAGCACTTGGGGCATATATCGCAGCTGTTGCGTTCGAGTTTGATATTTTCCTAAGTGTGGGAAATGTAGTTCTTGGGCTTCTATTGAGTGCAGGAATTGGCCTAATCTCCGGTCTAATACCGGCTTGGATGGCGGCTCGATTAAATCCAGTGGATGCCATAAGAATGCAG
The DNA here is from genome assembly GCA_022424815.1 of Schleiferiaceae bacterium. Classification (GTDB taxonomy): domain Bacteria; phylum Bacteroidota; class Bacteroidia; order Flavobacteriales; family Schleiferiaceae; genus UBA10364. The sequence goes on from JAKMGS010000052.1 coordinate 2,310, forward strand.
GCTTAGTCTAATCTTTCAGCTACAAACTCTACCACAAAATTTAGCACTTCGTGATCTTCTGATGTAAAAGGATTTGTCTTGTGCGAATCAATATCTAATTGGCCAATTAGAACCTCTCCTTTATACATTGGAACTACAATTTCACTTTTCGTTTCAACACTACAGGCCAAATAATTGTCCTGATCATTCACATTAGGGACTTCAAAAGTCTTGCCGCTCAATGCGACTTGACCACAAATTCCGCGACCGTATGGAATCACAGTGTGATCTGTAAAAGCTCCTACATACGGGCCAATTTCTAGTTGTTGCGCTGCATTATTCATGAAATAAAACCCCGTCCAATTGTAATAATCCACTTCATGATCGAGCACTTGAACTACTGCCTCTTGAAGCCTTATGCCTCGTAATTCTTTCAGTTCTTCAAGTTTTTGAAGTATGCTTTTGACTTGATTTCGTGTCATATGTATGAATTGTTGATAGAATCCATGTATTAATGAGTAATCGTAGCATGGTAATTGCTGTTCTTTGGCGAAATTAGCAACAACACATTAAATAAGTGTTCAACTCAAATAGAAACCTATGAGAAACGTTTTACTCGCCTTTTCATTCTTGTTTGCGTCAGTTTTTGTCTCAGCACAGAGTGTTAACAGTGTTACTTTACCACCATCTGCGTGTCAAGGCGATACTATTGTCATGACGTTCAGTATCACATCTCCCTACAACTTAGGAAATACATTTTATGTCGAAATGAGTGATACGGCTGGTTCTTTTACGCCATCAACCATTGTCAGTAATGTTACGCCATTGAATACCGTAAGTACCGGTAATACTATTGATGTTTATGTACCTGATAATGCTATCCAAGGTGCATATAAGTTTAGATTACGTTCCAGTCAAAACGGTGTAGAGACTGTAATTTCCAACATTGTAATTGCGGGAAATCCCGTAGCCAGTATTACAGCGGTAAATTATTTCCAACTATTCCCGGGTGGACCATTACTATTCTGTGAAGGAGATACAGCAATGTTAGTTGCTAATCAGCCACCTCTAGGGCAAGCTTACGACTATCAGTGGCTTGAAGGAGGCGCTGCGATGGCTGGAGAGACCAATGACACGCTTTACGTTACAACCAGTGGAGCGTATTCTATAGAAATAGGTCAGGGACTCTGTGATACAAGATTAAATGACACACTTGTGAACTCTTTGGACCCATACGCTGAAATAGGAGTGAGTCCAGGTATGGGTATTACTTTCTTGTCGAATGATTCCATCCAAATGTGTATTGGTACCGTTGCTACACTCGGAGTTACATCTTTAGCTCCTCCTGGACCAACGTATACGTATCAATGGATTAAAACCGACAGTGTTGATATATTCGGAAACACTGTGACGTACGCAGTTCCTGGTGCAACTAATCAGACATTGGATGTTTCTACTACTGGTATGGTTTACCTAGAGGTCACCTCGCAACCAGGTGGATGTCTCGATACCACAGAAGGCATTTTTGTTCAAGTGGATTCTATACCTAACACGAAGGTTGAAATCAAAGCTTGGAATTGGCAAACATTCCCAACCAATACTTTGTGTCTAACAGATTCTGTGCAGTTGACTTCAACAGATACAATCATTGGAACTTGGGACTATCAGTGGCAAGTAGCATATCCATCCGGAAGTGGAAACTGGTTGAACTTAGTAAACGATACAATGCCATGGATGGTGGTTGATACAAGCATCATTGCCGATACGGCGGACTACAGATTAGTCATCGATAATGGAACATGTAATTTCTTCACCAACGATACGACCATTGGTTTTGTGAATTTCCCCACTCTGAGCATTCTTCCGGGGGATTCATTGGGATTCTGTGCCTATGATAGTATTCTTGTTTCCCTTGGTGGAAATGGATTATCTTTCTCATGGAATAATGGTCAGTACGTCGGTAAACAGAACTTCATCAATACGGTAGGACAGTATGTGATCGAGGCAAGCGGTGTAAACAACTGTAAAACGTACGATACCTTAGATGTATATAATTTCCCACTTGCTGCAGCGGCCACTGCTTCTCCAACTGTCATTAGCCCAGGAGAATCAACCTTGCTAAGTGCTTCTGGTGGATCCATGTATTATTGGTTTGCATCTTCGCCTTCTACCTTTAGTAATCAACATGGAGCAAACTCATTTGCTATTCCCACTGCAGATACCACGACCTACTATGTTCAAGTCCAAAACATGAACGGATGTACGGATACTGCTTCCGTCGTGGTAATTGTGGATGAACAAGATTCTACCATAATTAATGCAGAGATTTATGGAAACCTGCAAAATGTGATCACACCTAATGGTGATGGGATGAACGATGTGCTCGATCTATATGAAATTATGAACGGTGATCCATGTGAATTCTCCGTTTATACAAGGTGGGGAACGCCGGTGTATCATCAAGAGGTATACAATAATGCTTGGGGCGGAACAACTGATGGTGGAAATCAATTAGAAGACGGTACCTACTACTTCATATTGACCCACGATAACAAGATCAGAGTTAAAGCAGCCATCACAGTTCTAAACAACTTCTAATTATGAAAAAGTTTGTAATTCTTAGCACAATAATTCTTGGAAGTTGGACAGTCAAGGCCCAACAACTTCCGTTGATTTCAAATTACTTGAATACAGCATATTTGTTCAATCCTGCATATAGTGGGATTGAAGGAAAAACCGAGATTTCCATCTTAAATCGTCGCCAATGGACGGATATACAGGGAGCGCCTGAAACGCAATTCATGGCATTTAACGGTAACAGAGATGATTTGAAATTTGGGTATAGTGGCTACGCGTTTAATGACCAAACGGATATTGTAGCGCGCTCAGGATTTTATGGTTCTTATGCTTGGCATGTGAAATTCACAGAGAGTAATAGTTTAAGTCTAGGTATGGGTGCCGGTTATGTCAATAACAATATTAACGTTGGAGGTATAAGAGTTCCTGATGAAATGGATCCAGTACTTTATTCCTCATTAAATTCCGCCAAGTTTGATTTGAACTTTGGATTTAACCTTCAATTTGGTGATTTCAGTCTAGGCGCTGCAGTTCCGAATCTGCTTGCCCCGAAGGTTGATTTTTCAGATAATTACTTAGGGCCTTTCCAATACCACTATATGCGTCATTACGTAGTGAATACGCAATATGATGTTAATCTTCAAAAGGGATTAATGACGTTGAGTCCGTTTGTCACCGTTCGTGCGAATTCTATAACTATGCCACAAGTGGACGCAGGATTGATGTTCAATCATAAGGAGTACTTTTATGTGGGCGCAGCGTACCGTTCATCTTATGCCGTAACAGCTAATACGGGGTTGCACCTAACGGAAAACATTACCATGGGTTATGCTTATGATTTCTCATTGAATACATATGGATTCGCATTGGGGAATTCCCATGAGTTTATGTTGAGATATACTTTCGGTGAGAGTAAAAAAGATAAGCGTCTCGAAAATGAACTCAAAAAGCTTAAAGATCGTCAACGCCGTTCTACGGAAGAGCTAGAAGATTTATTAAACGATAGGCTCGACGAATTCAAAGATGAGATTTCTGCACAACAAAAAGAGATGTTCGATGCAGAGAAAGATGCAATGAAAGATGAGCTTGCTGATGCTGTGAACCAAGCAGGTGGAGGAACATCCCAGGATAATGGGAACAATGGTGGCAATTCGATGAATAGTGGTAATCCCAATAATTCGTCTTTCCCAGCTGCGCCAGCCGGAGGCAACAATAATAGTAACGGTAATATCCAAGGCTATAATCAAAATCAGTATGCAGGAAACGTACAAGCAGGCTCATCTGGATACTATGTTACCGCTGGTGTCTTTGGTTCTCAGAATAATGCTCAAAAACTTAAAGCTAAATTGAGTCGTCAAGGCATTAGCTCTGACATTTTCCAAGATCCAAATAATAGTATGTATTACGTGTTCTTACTGAAATTTGGTAACTACCAATCAGCTAAAAATGCTCAAGAGTCTGGATTAAATGGCCAGTACAACGGCAAGCTGTGGATCAAGGTGATGTAGAAAATTTTCGCCCACTAAAAAACCCGAGCCTCGCAGAGGCTCGGGTTTTTTTATGCATCCTTGGTGGGATAAATGAGGTCGGGATTGTGTTGTTGGGACTGCTTGTGTAATTGGCCCCCTTTTAAAATTCGTTCCGCTTGTTCTAGATGACGCCCTATGTGTGGAACGATGAGCTGGAGTGCGGTCAAGGCCTTGATGCGAATAGGAGGCAATGCACTGATGACCTTGGTGTTGCGCAGCTCCGGACTCTCGGGGATAATGCGCAATATTCTTTCGATTTGACCGAGGTCTGAAATGAAGTTCTCCATGACCTTTTGGGCGCTGATCTTGAGTTTGGAATCGCGCATGCGTCGCGGTAGAAGGGCCTTGGGTGCCGGAACCTTGGTGGCTCCAGGTTTGCTCAAGGGCGACATCCATTGGTAGGCTTTGCGTTGAGACCAGCTCAGCGGGAGGTCTTGAGTTTGGGAGGCTTGATCAAGCTGGCAAACTTTGGTTAATTGGGCCAAATAGGCCTCATTCACATTGTTGATGTGTTCTATACATTCGATGGCCGACCACTGCTCGCCTTCAGGGATGAAGAACAATTCCTCTTCCTCTAAGAAATAAAACAGGCGTTCAAAATGATGTTTATGCTGGGCTAATTCCCCCAACCGCTCCTCTATATATTGTGCTGTGGTCATGCTTCCGCTGTTTTTTCCGTGTTCACGATGCTACTGAGCATATGATGAACGTCTTCGAGGCTGCTAATGTTCTGTGCTATGAAGTTCAGTTTTTCTGCTTTTTGCTTGACCTGTACTTTGCGCGGGTTGCGCTGTAGGTAGGCGAGGACGGCTGAGAAAATGGGCAGTTGGTAGTATTCGCTATTGTTCTCCGCAGCAAAATGCCCGATCAGCTTGCCCATCTTGATAATGAGTTTGGCAAATCCAATGTGCTTGGCGAGCCATTTGATGCGGACGGAATACAATAGGTCTTTCACCTGACGTGGCAGCGGCCCAAATCTGTCCTCCAGTTCTAATTCAAAGAACTGCAACTCTTCTTCCGTTTCAATGGCGCCTAAGCGTTGGTATAGCTTAAGTCTTTCCTCAATGTTGTTGACGTAGTTATCCGGTATATGGATGGCCATATCAGTATCGATCTGCACCTCGTCCACAAAGTCCGATCCTTTGCTTTTATCTGGATTGTCGTACAGTTCCTTGAATTCGTTCTCCTTCAATTCCTTCACGGCCTCCGCCAAAATCTTTTGATAGGTATCGAAGCCCATCTCTGAGATGAATCCACTTTGTTCCCCACCCAATAGATCACCGGCGCCACGGATTTCAAGGTCCTTCATGGCAATCTTGAAGCCGCTTCCTAGGTCGGTGAACTGCTCGAGGGCCTGAAGTCGCTTGCGCGCCTCGTCGGTCAAGGAGTGCAACGGCGGGCTGATGAGTTTACAGAACGCCTTCTTGTTGGAGCGGCCTACACGTCCGCGCATTTGGTGGAGGTCGGACATCCCGAAGTGGTTGGCGTTGTTGATGATTATGGTGTTGGCGTTGGGTACGTCAAGTCCACTTTCAATGATAGAGGTGGCCACGAGGACATCGAATTTGCCGTCCATAAAGTCTAGCATGACTTTCTCGAGTTTCTTGCCGTCCATCTGGCCGTGACCTATGGCAATCTGTGCATCAGGCACGAGTCGTTGTACCATCCCGGCAACCTCTTGGATGTTGCTGACTCTGTTGTTGATGAAAAAGACTTGGCCTCCGCGCTGAATCTCATAGCTGATGGCATCTCTTATGGTCTCTTCGTTGAAGCCAATGATCTCCGTTTCGATGGGCTGACGGTTGGGTGGCGGCGTAGTCATGACACTCAGATCACGCGCGGCCATCAAGGAGAACTGAAGTGTTCTCGGGATGGGGGTTGCGGTAAGGGTGAGGGTGTCGATGTTGATTTTGAGCGTCTTGATTTTGTCCTTAACGGCCACACCGAACTTCTGCTCCTCATCGATGATCAGAAGGCCGAGGTCCTTGTATTCCACCTGGGTACTGACGAGTTTGTGCGTGCCGATGACGATATCAATCTTGCCAGATTTTAATCCCGAGAGGGTATCTCGCTGTTGCTTGGCGGTGCGGAATCTGTTGATGTAGTCCACGGTGACCGGGAACCCTTCGAGGCGCTTGCTGAAGGTTTTGAAGTGTTGGAAGGCAAGGACGGTGGTAGGGACGAGTATGGCTATCTGCTTGCCGTTGGCCACGGCCTTGAAGGCGGCGCGTATGGCTATTTCCGTTTTTCCAAAGCCTACATCGCCACAGATCAGACGGTCCATAGGGATGGTGCCCTCCATGTCTTTTTTGACGGCTTCTGTCGCGGTTAATTGGTCCGGGGTATCCTCATACAAGAAGCTCGCCTCAAGTTCATGTTGCAAATAGCCGTCAGGTGCGCACTGGAATCCCACAGCTTCGCGGCGCTTGGCATAGAGCTGGATGAGGTCAAAGGCAATTTGCTTGACGCGTGCCTTGGTCTTTTTCTTGAGGTTCTGCCATTGAGGACTGCCCAATTTGTTTAAGACAGGCGCAGTCCCATCTTTCCCGTTGTACTTGCTAATCTTGTGCAGCGAGTGGATGCTCACATACAAGATATCATTGTCGCGGTAGACGAGTTTAATAGCTTCCTGTATGGTGCCGTTGTTATCTATTTTTTGCAATCCGCCAAACTTCCCCACTCCATGATCTACGTGTGTTACGAAATCACCGAACTCGAGCGCGTTGATTTGTTCGAGGGTGATGGCTTGACGCTTTTGCGCTCCGTTCTTGATGCTGAAACGCTGGTAACGGTCGAAGATTTGATGGTCAGTGTACACGTAAAGTCCGGCATCTGGGTCTTCAAAGCCTTCGTGCAACGCAATGGTAGTGGTTTGGTATTTTGGGTCTAATTGCAAGTCTTCGAAAATGGTTTCGATTCTATTGACCTGCTTGGCATTAGCGCACATCAGTACCGTTTCAATATCACGGTCGTTGGCGTCGATAAGGGTTTGTGCCAGGAGGTGGAAATCCTTATTGAAGGCGCGTTGCGGGAGGGCGGTGCTGTCCAGCTTGGTATTGGACCACTCTGCTTTGCCGTACTCTACTCGGGTGTAATTCAATAGGAGTCGTTTGAAGGCATCGCCGCTCATGAACAGTTCCTCGGGGGTGGCGCGGCTGATGGTATCGGCGAGGTTGGTATAGGTTTGGTGGGCGAGCTCCATTAATCGGTCCAATCCTGCCACCACTAATGACGGTGTGTTGATCCAGAGCTGAGTATCTTTTGGCAAGTACGTTAAGAAAGGTGCACGTGCCTCAAGGAAGTTTTTGTTTTCCACGTTCGGCACGATACTCATTTTAGTGGCCTTGCCGATAGTGCGTTGGGTTTCGATGTCGAAGTAGCGAATGCTCTCCACCTCTTCGTCGAAGAATTCGATGCGGTAGGGGTGCTCCTTGCTGAACGAGAAAATATCTACAATGCCGCCGCGCACGGAGAATTGGCCAGGAGAGGTGACGAAATCTACACGTTCGAACTGGTATTCGAAAAGTGTTTCGTTGAGGAAGTCAATGCCGAGATTTTCGCCGACGTGAACTTTAAGGGTATTGGTTTCCAATTCTTTCTTGGTCACCACTTTTTCAAATAGTGCTTCGGTGAAGGTGATTACCAAAGGGGCTTTTCGACGGCTGCTGAGATGGTTGAGCACTTCTGCGCGCAACAACACATTGGCATTATCGGTTTGTTCGACTTCATAGGGCCTGCGGTAGGAGGCAGGATAGAAGTAACATGGGGTTTTGCCCAGTAGCTTTTCCAAGTCGTTCTGAAGGTAGGCGGCCTGCTCTTTGTCCTCGGCGATCAAGAGCTGGGTTTTGCCGGTTTTCAAATAGGCAGCTGCGGCCAACATGGCGGTATGCGAGCTCCCTGCCGTACGGTAGCTAATGGCTTCCATACGGTCGGTTGAGGCACTGTTTTCAAGCGCTAAAGTGAGCGGGTGGTCAAGGTAATGGGAGAGTAAATCCGCTGGTTCCAATAGTTAATTTTCGTATTTCCGCAAAAACGCGTGGGCGGTTTCGACCATACGCGGCGACCCAATAAAACACGGCACACGCTGATGCAATTCATCAGGTGCAATCTCCATGATTCGTCGGGTTCCGTCCGTGGCCATGCCGCCGGCTTGTTCAACAATAAAGGCGAGTGGGTTACACTCGTACAGGAGCCTGAGCTTGCCTTTCGGGGCCATGGTTCCTGTGGGGTAAAGATACACCCCTCCTTTGATAAGATTGCGGTGAAAATCGGAAACTAATGAGCCAATATATCTTGAAGTGTAAGGCCTATTTGTTGCCTCGTCGAACTCTTGACAATACTTAATATAGCGCTTCACACCTTCGGGAAAATGCACATAGTTGCCTTCGTTTACGCTGTAGATTTTGCCGTCCTGTGGGATTTGCATATCTGGATGGGAGAGGCAGAAAACCCCGATAGAAGGATCTAAGGTAAACCCGTTGACGCCCTTGCCGGTGGTGTATACGAGCATGGTAGAGGATCCGTACACGATGTAGCCGGCGGCAATCTGCGCATCGCCCGGCTGTAAAAAGTCTTTCAGTTCAACGGGACTTCCTGCGAGAGTGATCCGGCGGTAAATAGAGAAGATGGTACCCACGCTTACGTTAACGTCGATGTTGGAAGAGCCGTCGAGCGGGTCCATGAGTACGACATAGCGCGCGTCGGAATGAATATCATCGTCAAAAGCGACGAAGTGTTCTTCTTCTTCGCTTGCAACACCGCAGACTTGGCCCATCGATCGCAAGGCACGCATGAAGGTATCGTTGGCCATAACATCGAGCTTTTGCTGCGCTTCGCCTTGGACGTTTTCACTGCCCATAGCACCAAGGATATCGGCTAGGCCAGCTTTATTTATTTCGCGATTCACCACTTTAGCAGCCAGGCGAATAGATGTGAGTAATTGGGATAATTCGCCCGTCGCAAAAGGGAAATCCTTCTGGTTCTCGACGATGAATTCGCCAAGGGTCGTTGGTTGTACCATGGTCAGTGGTTCTTTACGCTTGTGATAGTGCTCACAAGTTAGGGCTTTTAGGTGGAAACCCGAGGAAGGAAATCCTACCTTTGTCTCTATGAGAAACCAAGGACAAGTCCGGGCAAAAAAGCATCTCCGACAGCACTTTTTGAAAGACGAAGGGGTGGCCGAGCGCATTGCTAATGTGACCCCGTTCGACGGTGTCCATAAGGTCTTGGAAATAGGGCCGGGTATGGGTGTGATGACCAAGTATTTGTTGGCCA
>JAKMGS010000145.1 GCA_022424815.1 Schleiferiaceae bacterium
CATCAAAGCCATTGCTGATTTATCTAAAAATTACAGCCCGAGAACCTATGAGCACTAAACTGCCACCACGTCCCATGCGACTCAGTGGTTTGGAGCCGCTGGTGATTACGGAAGAGACCAACTTTGTTAATGTGGGTGAGCGAACGAACGTGACTGGTTCGCGTAAGTTTTTACGTTTGATCAAGGAGCGTCAGTTTGACGAAGCCTTAGATATTGCGCGCGACCAAGTAGAGGGGGGCGCCCAAATCTTGGACGTGAACATGGACGAAGGGATGATCGATGGGGTAGAAGCCATGACGACCTTCTTGAATCTCATTGCGGCTGAACCGGATATTTCTCGCATTCCAATCATGATTGATTCTTCCAAATGGGAGATCATTGAGGCAGGATTGAAGTGCGTCCAAGGAAAATCTGTGGTCAATTCCATTTCGCTCAAAGGCGGAGAGGAAGAATTCATTTATCAAGCCACCACCATCAAGCGCTTCGGTGCAGCAGTCATTGTTATGGCATTTGATCAGGACGGTCAGGCAGATAACTACGAGCGTCGCATTGAAATCTGTGAGCGTTCTTACAGGGTGCTCGTAGATAAGGTAGGCTTCCCACCGGAAGACATCATATTCGATCCCAATATTTTCCCGGTAGCCACGGGGATGGAAGAGCACCGTTTGAACGCATTAGATTTTTTCCGTGCGACCAAATGGATTCGCGAAAACCTTCCGTACGCCAAAGTGAGCGGCGGGGTGAGTAACGTGAGCTTTAGTTTCCGTGGAAACAACACCGTTCGAGAGGCCATGCATGCTTCTTTCTTGTACCACGCCATTCAAAACGGTATGAGTATGGGTATCGTGAACCCAACGATGCTTGAAGTATACGAGGAAGTAGACAAAGACTTAATGACCTACATCGAGGATGTGCTCCTTGACCGTAGAGACGATGCGACAGAGCGATTGCTCGATTTTGCGCAGACTGTTGAGGGTACGGTGAAAGACGAAGCTAAAGTCCTAGAGTGGCGCAATGAGCCCGTTGCAAAGCGCCTGGGACATGCTCTTATCAAGGGGATTACCGAATTCATTGACGAGGATGTCGAGGAGGCACGCCAGCAGTTCACGCGCCCTCTTGAAGTTATCGAAGGTCCTCTAATGGACGGAATGAATGTCGTAGGTGACCTTTTTGGGGAAGGGAAAATGTTCTTGCCCCAAGTAGTGAAGAGTGCTCGCGTGATGAAAAAGGCGGTTGCCTATCTACTACCTTACCTCGAGGCCGAGAAGGCGGAGGGTGGCAGCTCGAGCGCCGGTAAGGTCTTACTTGCAACGGTGAAAGGAGATGTGCACGATATCGGTAAAAACATTGTGGGTGTTGTACTCGCATGTAACAACTTTGAAATCATTGACCTCGGGGTGATGGTACCGCCGGAAAAGATCCTACAAGCTGCTCAGGAGCACCAAGTAGATATCTTGGGGCTCAGCGGACTAATCACACCGTCCTTGGATGAAATGATTCATATCGCCAAGGAAATGGAGCGCATGGATTTGCATATTCCATTACTTATCGGTGGTGCGACTACTTCGAGAGCGCATACTGCGGTGAAGATTGATCCAGAGTATAGTGGCGCGGTAATGCACGTAAGTGACGCCAGCCGTGCAGTAGGTGTGAGCTCTAAACTGCTTTCAAGCGAAGGGCCTACTTATGTATTGCAAGAGAAAGCCTCGCTTGAAAAGGTGAGAGAAGGGTATGCGAAGCAACGCGAGCGCAAGGCTTTGGTGTCTTTCGAGTTTGCGCAGCAGAACAAACCAAAATTGGTCTTTGATAAAAGCACTGTTCCCACGCCAAAATTCATTGGTAGCAGACAAGTGCACGATATTGCTGTGGCTGATGTCATTCCATACATCGATTGGACACCGTTCTTCCAGACCTGGCAGCTCTTTGGAAAGTACCCGCGAATTCTCGAGGATAATGTGGTGGGTGAAGAAGCGATGAAGCTCTTTAAAGATGCACAGGCCATGCTTCGTGACATCAAAAAGGGAGGATGGCTCACGCTCAAGGCAGCGTACGGTATTTTCCCGGCCAACAGTGCCGGTGAAGAAATAAAGCTTGGCGAAAATGGGGAATTAGGTAGTTTCTATGCCCTGCGACAGACAGGAGAGAAGTCTAAATTCCAAAGTCTTGCAGATTTTGTCGCTCCAGAAGGAAGTGTGCAAGATTATGTAGGATGTTTCTCAGTCACTGCCGGTCTGGACATTGAAGGTCCGTTGAAGCGCTTCGAAGAGGCTATGGATGATTACAACGCATTGATGTTAAAGGCATTGGCGGACCGATTGGCCGAAGCATTGGCAGAATACTTACACCTTCGCATGCGTCGCGAATTCTGGGGGTATGCACCAGATGAGCAACTGACCAATGACGATTTGATCGCAGAGAAGTACAGCGGGATTCGTCCTGCTCCAGGATACCCAGCATGTCCCGACCACTTGGACAAAGAGACCATTTTTGAGCTTTTGCAGGCTGAGGACATAGGAATGTCATTGACTGAGAGCCTTGCCATGTACCCCGCAGCTAGTGTGAGCGGGTATTACTTCGCTCATCCAGAAAGTAAGTATTTCGCTGTAGGAAAATTGGCCAAAGATCAAGTAGAGGCCTATGCAATCATGCGTGGCATCAATTTGGAGCTCGCTGAAAAGTGGTTGGCTCCGAATTTAAATTATTGATATGAAGATTACTGATATACTAGCGAATACTAAAGGGTGTGAATTCACCTTCGAAATTCTGCCGCCATTAAAAGGGCAGAAAGCACAAGAGATTTTTGACAATTTAGATCCGTTGATGGAATTCAAGCCGCCGTTTATTGATGTGACCTACCACCGAGAGGAGACCGTATACAAGCGATTGGACAATGGTCTGCTTCAGGAGAAGGTGGTGCGAAAAAGACCAGGAACAGTGGGGATTTGTGCTGCGATCATGCATCGTTATGATACAGAGACGGTGCCGCACGTGTTGTGTGGGGGGTTCTCGAAAGAGGATACAGAGAACTTGCTCATTGATCTGAATTTCTTGGGCATTGAGAATGTGGTGGCACTGCGTGGCGATCAGGCCAAGCACGAGAGCTATTTTACTCCGCACCCTGAGGGCAATGCCCTTGCCATTGATTTGGTGAAACAGATAAAGCAATTGAACCAAGGAAATTATTTGGACGAGGATTTGCAGAATACCACCGCTACGAATTTTTGTATTGGGGTGGCCGGGTACCCAGAGAAGCACTTCGAGGCGCCTTCCTTGAACATTGATATTGAGTATTTGAAGGCTAAGGTGGAAGCTGGGGCTGATTATATCGTCACCCAACTCTTCTTCGACAACTCGAAGTATTTCGCCTTCGTCGATAAGTGTCGTGAAGCGGGTATTAAAGTGCCCATTATTCCTGGATTGAAGCCATTGTCGACCAAGCGTCAGTTGAGTATTTTACCGCAAATCTTCCACGTGGATATTCCAGACGAATTGGCCATTCAAGCAATCAAGTGCAAGGACAATGCACAAGTAAAGCAGTTGGGTATCGAATGGTGTATTCAGCAGAGCAAGGAACTGAAAGCGGCTGGAGTGCCAGTGCTGCACTACTACAGCATGGGCAAGAGCGCCAACATCAAAGAGATTGCGAGTGCGATCTTTTAGAGACAAGCATACAAAAAAAGCGACCCTCGGGTCGCTTTTTTAATGCTATAAAAATCTGGCTGCCCAGCTTTCCTTGAGCGGTATCAAACCGGAACCACTCTCGCCGAGTGTGGCTGCGGTGGCGTTCAGTACAGGGGTATTTTCATCGACGAGTCCCTGGGCAATGGCGGCTTTTAAGGATGCCGTAGAGTAGGAGGTAAATCCTTCGCCGGTTTGGGCATGGACGAGCATGCGATTGAAGAAGTCCACACCATGCTTGGCTCCAAATTCTTGAAGCAGGTGAACGCTTTTATCGATACTACATCCGGTGGCTTGCTGCTGGCCTTCGTCTACGGCGATGATCAAGAACTGGTGGTTGATCCATCGGTAGGCTGCGGCGAGTTGCGTCCCATGGGCTTTCCATTGGCTGGTGAACTCATCCATTAATTGGACCAATTCCTCACTCTGCGCCTCACTCAAGGGTTGCGCCAAGCCGTAAAACCACATCCTTGACGCAGGATTCATGGTGTGCAT
>JAKMGS010000002.1:0-32919 GCA_022424815.1 Schleiferiaceae bacterium
TGGAATACACTGCGGATATGTAATTCTGTTCCGTGCTGTTCTGAGAGGGCCAAGGCCTTGCGATCTAGTACGCCGATACCCGCTGCGGCTAATTCCTGTGCCTCTTGGTAATTCATTCGCTCAATGATCTGAGCGTGTTCCACAATGCGAGGGTCCGCCGTGTAGACTCCCTTCACAAGGGTCCATTGCTCGACGACACTAGCGCCCAATTCTTTTGCCCAGCGTGCTGCCTTAACCTTGCCTTCACCGCGCTCGTAACTGCGCGCCTCCAGTTCAAAGGGCACGGAGGACAATGCACCAAACAACGACTCAACATGCGCCCGTGGAAAGAGGATGAAGGTGTTCTCGCCGTCGCGCTTTTTTAACAGTTCAACGGTCTGGGCAACAGCCTTTTCATCCGTGAAAATATCATGGGTTAGTTGTACGATTCTACGCATGGTAAAATTCTAATATTTCTTTTGTAATCTGTTCATATTCAAGTAAAAAGCCGTCGTGACCAAAAGCACTCTGGAGCACCTTCAAACGGCCTGTAGGCAAGGCGTCTATCAAGGATTGTTGCACGGGAATTGGGATCAAAACATCGCTGTCAAAACCCAGTACTAAGGTGTTGATATGGAGGCTCGCCAAAGCTTGCTGAGTACCGCCTCGACCCCGACCGATATGGTGGGTATCGAGCTGCTGCGTCAACCTGTAATACGACGGCGCATCGAATCGGCGCACTAATTTCTCCCCCTGGTAACGGATGTAGGAAGGTGCACGATATTGGTCCAATTCCTCCAACGAGTCCTGCTGCGCAGTATTGAATTGGGCCGTTGCTCTATAATTCAACATTCCTATGCCACGCGCCGCTTGCAAACCCTTCGAACCGTCCCCCGTCCAAAGCGTGGCATCGGCCTCCATCGCCAATCGCTGGGCCTCGTGAATGGCTTTGTTCCATGGCATCTCCTCTGCCCCTGTAGCCAACAAGATCATATGGTCCACCGATCCTTCGAAGCCCAAGGCGAATTCCAAGGCCTGGTACCCTCCAAAACTTCCGCCAATGAGGGTGTGGATGTAATTTAGGCCGAGGTGTTGCGCCAAAAATAATTGGGCACTTACCGTATCTCGTACCGTCAAAATGGGGAAATCTTGCCCCTCTAATGCGTGGTTTCCCGGACTGCTCGAACCATAGGGCGATCCTAATACATTCGCACATACTACTGCATATCCCTCGCCGTACAACCCTTTTGGGCCGAACAAACCCGGCCACCATTCTGTCGGATCATCATTGGCCGTCAAAGCATGAAACACCCACACCACAGGCTCTTTGAATAGGTCTCCCTTTATACGGTAATGAAGCACCACATCTTTTAGGTCGCCGCCGCGCTCAAGGGAAAGTGAAGGAATATTTAACTGGTGTGCTTTCATCGACACGCTTGGTTAAAATCTTCAATCAAATCCGCAACGGTTTCCAAACCGATACTAAATCGAAGCAGTCCATCCGTAATCCCTACCGCCTCACGCACGTCCTTCGCCGTCTTGGAATGGGTGGTAGACGCAGGATGCGTGGCAATACTACGAGCATCTCCCAAATTCGCGGTTAAGGAGAATATCTTCAATCCGTTTAAAATGGTTCTTCCGCGCTCGATGCCCCCTTTGACCACCGCACTCACCATCCCGCCACCGGCGTCCATCTGGGCTTGTGCAAGGGCGTATTGAGGATGTGATGGCAATCCAGGATAGATCACGCGCTCCACATCTGGATGTGTTTCTAATGCCTGCGCAAAGGCCAAGGCATTACTGCAATGACGGTCCATACGAACCGCCAAGGTTTCTAAGCTCTTACTCAACACCCATGCGTTGAACGGCGACATAGATGGTCCCGTACGACGAATAAATCCATAGCAAGCATCCACATATTCTGCCTTGCCTACAATGGCCCCTCCTAACACTCGGCCCTGACCATCGATCCACTTTGTTGCGCTGTGGATGATCAGGTCCGCTCCAAACTCGCTAGGTCGTTGCAAATAGGGCGTGGCGAAGCAATTGTCCACGGTGTATATGAGGTTGTACTTTTGACATAATTGGCCAATAAAGGCTAAATCAATGAGGTCAAGCGTAGGATTTGTAGGAGTTTCGAAGAACACCAGCTTTGAGTTCGGCTGTACTGACGCCTCCCATTCCTCAGGGTTCCTAGCATCCACGAAGGTGCAGGTGATGCCCCATTTCGGGAGGATTTCATTCAAGATATAGGTGCTGTTCCCAAAAATGGCGCGTGCCGCAATGATGTGATCTCCCGCTTGCAACAAGGCCGCAAAGGTGGTAAACACGGCATTCATCCCAGAAGCTGTGGCTACTCCAGCCTCAGCACCTTCTAAAGTCGCGAGTTTACGCGCAAACTCATCGGTGTTGGGATTAGAAAATCTACTGTAGAGATTCCCCTGCTGCTCCCCTGCGAAAAGGGCCGCTCCCATTTCAGCATCGTCAAAGGTGAAGCTCGAGGTTAAGAACAAAGGAGCACTGTGTTCGCGGTGCTGGCTCTGCTCGATCTGGGTTCTTATGGCCCTGGTTTCAAATCCTTTCCCTTCCATCAGGCACGTTTTAAAATGAGTTCTACCGGACCTGACGCCTCGAGTACAGCGTAGGCGCTGCAATATTTTTCTCGGGTCAACTGGGCCGCGCGTTCTAAGACTTTATCAGAAGCATCGGTATCCACCGTGATGGTCATTTCAATCTTAGAAAAAATCTTGGGCAAGGTCTCTCGTCGTGCAGCAGTAACCTCAGCCTTGTAATCACGAATGGCATGCTTGCCCTTCTTTAAAATGTGTACGATATCAATAGCGCTACAACCGGCTAATGAGATTAGCATCAGCTGCATAGGGCGAAAACCTTGATCGTGACCGCCGAACTCTTCGGCAGTATCTAAAATCATTTCATGCTGGCCTGCAGTGGCTTTAAAGCCGAAGGCATCGTCAATTCGTTCTAAAGAAATTTTCATACTTCATCAATTTTTGTTGAAGTACCAGAACGACAGAAAGAAAAACAGAATACTGAGTTTCGTATCTACCTCCGCAATGTGCGAAGAGGAATTAGCACCTTCTTGGATGACCAAGGGTTGCTAAGGTTTCATCGGGCCTTTCCCTCCACCTTTCTGGATACCTCAAATGTCAAAGGACATCACAAATAAAAGAACTAATTTTTATTTGCCCTTATTCCATTGGCGAAATTTTATAAAAAAGGCCAAGCCCTGTTACCAGTGGGTTGTAGCTCACCCTCACGGCCCAGTGATCAGAGAAATACACATCTGCCGTGGCATTTGCTCCGAGCAACGTTCCTCCCCCTTCACCTTCCAAAGGTTCCAAGGTTGGATTGAGTAAATCATTGACGTCGTGATAGCCACTAAGCAATCCTCCTTGAAGGCCTAGACTTATTCTTTCATGGGGATGAAATCTGAAATCTATTCCCGCCATAAAGGCAATCTGACGCCAAGAATTCCACATCACGCTCTGGATGAGGTCCAGCTCCCATTGCTCGTTTTTTGACACGGACATGGGGATACGAGTCGTGAATAATGGTAAATCGTGGTTGAACCCATAAAACCAGCTGGTATCACGAAAGGTAAAAGCATAAGTACTCTGACCGGGAAGGTTAGCAGGATCCGTCCATGTACCGTCCACCAAAATCCAATCCTGTTGGGTGATCCCTAAATCTTTGTGAAAAGCCCGAAGATATCCGAGCTCTATGGACCATTGCTGTTGGGCATGAGCATTCCAACCCATGAGTAAGAAGGCCCATACCGCAATGCAATGTTTCATGTTACTTTCCTTTGAACAGCTTTTTCATCCCAGTAGCTTTCACCTTGGGTTTATTTAACACGTGCTTGTCAAAATCTTCTACGGGAGTTTCGGATACGGTTGCATCAAACCCTAAACACTCAACATTAATGTCGCGAGTGGAAGCATTTACTTGAAATTCCTCAACAATCTCTACGACATCCGGATGTATACGTAGTGAATTACGTGCGTCAAGTACCACTCTAGCGCCATCAGGGAGGGTGTTTAATGTTCGCTGAATACTTGCCTTATTTAAGAAGCTGACACTTTCACTAAATTCAATTCGAATGGGCTCACCAGCTTTGTAGTTCTTGATATCAAATTTGTAAGGGAGCTTAAAATTATCCCAAAGAATGTAGACGATAGCCACAACCAATCCCAAAGCGATACCAGTCAATAGGTCTGTTAAAACTATTCCTGCAACGGTTACCGTAAAAGGAATGAACTCACTTTGACCCTTTTTCCACATGGCGATAAAAAGCGCTGGCTTCGCCAATTTCCATCCAACAATCAAAAGTATCGCTGCAAGTGCTGCCAGTGGAATCATATTCAAAACCTTTGGAATCGCATACGCACAAATCAATAATAACGCACCATGAATAAATGCCGAAGCCTTCGTGCGACCACCGCTTTGGATATTCGCAGAGGAACGCACAATTACCTGAGTAATAGGTAAACCGCCTATTAATCCACTTACTACGTTCCCCGCACCCTGTGCCCAAAGTTCCTTGTTAGTTGGAGTAACACGTTTAAAGGGGTCCAATTTATCCGTCGCTTCCACACATAGTAATGTTTCCAGAGAAGCAACGACAGCCATCGTAATACCTAGTGTATAAATAGCAGGATTCGCGAAAGCCGTCATATCAGGAGTTGTGAACTGACTCATAAATCCATCCAAACCTTCCGTTACCGGAATAGAAACTAAATGATCCGCCGATAACATCCAACCTTCAATGGTACTGCTATACGTAGCTATCAGAATACCCATCACAACCGTTACCAGCGGCCCTTGGATGATTGTGGTAAAACTCAATTTCTTCATAAATGGGCGCTCCCATAAGATTAACACTGCTAACCCTAGTGCGGCAATAAGTGCCGCTGTTGGGTTTAATGAATCGAGCATCCATTTTAATTCCGAAAAGGTATTATGTCCATCTTGTTGAATAAATGACATATCACCTTCTGGATCGGCATCATAGCCAACAGCGTGCGGAATCTGCTTTAGGAAAATGATAATACCAATACCCGATAACATTCCTTTAATGACAGAGGATGGAAAGTAATAGCCAATGACACCGGCGCGTAGGGCACCTAAAATCATTTGTGTAATCCCTGCTACAACGACCGCAGCTAAAAAGGTGGGATAGGCCCCCAGCTCTTCAATGGCGCCATACACAATGACCGCCAAACCGGCAGCTGGTCCACTCACACCCAGCGGGCTACCACTGAGCGGCGCGACGATTAATCCACCGACAATACCGGCGATAAGTCCTGAAAATAACGGTGCGCCTGAGGCTAATGCAATCCCTAAACAAAGGGGCAAGGCGACTAAAAATACCACGACGGCGCTCGGCACGTCATACTTGAAATTTCGAAGTGGGCTGTAGTCCATAGTTTCTGATATAGTGTAGTTCGTCTCAATCTAAGTCATAACTCCATTGAAAGCAATGTTTTTTTCATTCTATTTATTCGCTTTTTTTATTTTTATTTGCATCATGCTCAGTTACAGTACACATATTTCGGATCCTGATCTTCCATGGGTAACATTCGTGCATGGAGCAGGCGGCTCAAGCACGATTTGGTATAAACAACTACGTGCGTTTAGGAAGCACTTTAATGTTTTATTAGTGGATTTGCGAGGTCACGGTAGAAGTAAAGCTCCTTTTTACGAAAAATTAAAAACCTATAATTTTTCTACCATTGGAGATGAAGTACTCGAGGTCCTTGATTACATTAAAATCAAACGAACCCATTGGATAGGTATATCTCTCGGAACCATTATTATTCGTGACATTACTGACCGGTATCCCGAAAGGACCATTAGTATGATAATGGGTGGAGCCGTGATGAAGTTAAATAAACGTGGGCAAGTTTTGATGCGCGCGGGTGCTACACTAAAAAGTGTACTGCCCTACATGATTTTATATCGATTTTTCGCATGGATCATAATGCCAAGAAAAACACACAGAGAAGCACGTAATCTTTTCATTAAAGAGGCCCGAAAGCTTTATCAAAGGGAGTTTAAGCGATGGTTTACTTTAGTGGCTCAGGTAAACCCGCTGTTACGCTATTTTCGATTTAAAGACAGTAATGTTCCTACACTGTACATCATGGGGAGCGAAGATCATATGTTTCTCCCAAGCATCAGAAAGATTGTTTCAAGTCACCAAAGTGCGCTACTCCATGTGATTGAGAACTGCGGGCACGTTGTCAATGTCGAGCAATCTGATCATTTCAATGAAGCAGCCATTAAGTTCTTGAAACAGCATTCATAAACATGCTCAAGACTCCTTATACACGATTTAAATGGGTAGCTTTTTTCGAAGGTAGCTCGTTCCTCGTGCTCCTTTTCATTACCATGCCGTTGAAATACTTAGCGGACATGCCCATGCCGAACAAAGTGTTTGGAATGTTGCACGGATTACTCACCGTCCTCTATTTATTCGCGCTTATTGAATTTAAGCTGAACTACAAGGTGAGCTGGAAGGAGTTTTTAATCTTCCTAACGGCCTCGTTACTGCCCTTTGGCACATTTTACGCAGAAAAGCGTTGGTTGCGCCCTATTGGTGCTGCGCACGGCGAATCTTAATCTTCTAGCGCGTCCAATTTTTGTAAGACCTCCTGCGCCTGCGCCTGCACACGGTCGCTCTCCGCACGATTGCTGTGGCTGAGCTCGTAGCTCTTTTTGATCAGCGCATCGTATTCTGCTTCTAATTTCTCGCGCTCCGTCTTCTTCTTGAACAATCCAAACATTGTGTATCTTTTCCCTATGAAACACCGCGTCCTTGGAATTGGTTCAATGATGTGCTTGCTAATGGCCTGCACCACTCCTGAGCCGCCTACCCCCACCCCTAGTGATCACCCGCTCCGCGGCACAGATTTTAGTCAGCTTCCGAAAATCGAAGCGTATAACTACGAGTTTAAGGACGCCGACGGCAACCCAGCAGATGCGCTGGAAATCTTAAGAAACACCGGCCTCAATCTGATCCGGTTAAAAGTCTGGAACAACCCCACTGGGGATGGGTCTTTAGAGGAGTTGGTCCCCTATGTTCAGAGACTTAAAACCCTTGGATTCCAGACCATGCTCACCTTCCACTACAGCAACACTTGGGCCGATCCGGGCGCTCAGTCCATCCCTACGCAATGGGAAAACCTCAGCATGAACGAACTTGCCGATAGCGTTCGCACCTTCACCCAACACGTGGTCGCCACCCTGCAACCAGAATATGTTCAAATAGGCAATGAAATCAACCACGGATTCATGCATCCTTTTGGCGTGCGCAACGGCAATGGAAATTTCCAGACTCTCCTAGCCGCGGGAATTGAAGGTGCCAAGGCAGCAGATTCCTCGGTAACGACCATCCTACATTACGCCGGATACGACAACGCCATGAACTTCTACGCCACCGTTGACTCCTTGGATTACGATTGGATTGGGCTGTCCTACTACCCGAAATGGCACGGCACGAGCTTGTCCACTCTATCTGAAACCTGTTTTAGTTTGGCCGATTCCTTCCAACGCCCCGTTTCTATCGTAGAAACCTCCTATGCATTCACCTTGGGTTGGAACGACTGGACCAACAACCACATCGGCGGCACCTCCGATTTACATCCCGATTATCCGGCTACTCCTGAAGGTCAAGCGAATTTGATGGCAGATTTACGAGCCATTACGGATTCTTTGGGCACGGGATTAGTCTATTGGGGCGGAGAGCTGGTGGCCTACAAGGGTCCCGAAGCGACGGACGGCAGTCCCTACGAGAATCAAGCGCTGTTCAACTTCCAAGGCATGGCCTTGCCCGCACTGAAAACCTTGGGACAGGAACCTTAACGATTTCCTCTAAAGACCCTGGACTTTGTATTCCTGCTCGATTTTTCGTTTCCAAAGCTCCCCCGAATCGCAGAACCTCCTGTTGTATCCCCTTTACGGTAAGCAACACGCAAGGAATTTTGGATGTCTTTTAAGAATACGTATTGCTCCTTTTCCAACCCAAAGACCATGTCCATCTCAGGCAACTGGTGAATGGTAATGGTATGGATGCCCCCCATTCGTTGCAAACTAATGTCGTTGTCCTCATACCCTAAATCCCCTGCGGTAAAGACAAAATGGTATTCCAAGGAATTCACCTCAAACTTCAATGGCTCCAAACTCTTTAGCGTCGCAGAAGCATTTTCTCCATCAAAAGTTAAGGTGGTATGATCGGTAGATTTGTAGAACATACTACCCGGATGACTCACCGTGAAAATGAAACGAAACCGCTCTTGATTATTCTCCAATCCGTATCGTGCTTCGAGCATCACGGTGGTATCCCCGTGCTCCGCCAACTTAAATGGCAACACCTTGGCAATTTGATATCCGCGAGGATCCACATCAAAGACGACCTGCTTGTTCTGGGCAAAAGTTCCCATGCAGAGCAAAAACACAAGGATACTTAGGTTGATTTTCATGGCATATCGTATTTTGGGACTCCTAAACTTACTTCGAATTATGAGAACCCCCGCAAGTTCCGTTGCAGAATATATTTCAAAGATTCCCGAAGAGCGCCAACCTGCGTTCGAGCGACTCATGGCCATTTTCAGAACACACTTACCAGAAGGATTCGAAGAAGGATTAGGGTACGGCATGCCGGCTTTCATTGTGCCGCACAGCATTTATCCCGATGGATACCACTGTAAACCATCGGAACCACTACCCTTTGTGAGTTTCGCCTCACAGAAGAATTTCATTGCCCTTTACCATATGGGTATTTACGCTATTCCAGAACTATATCAATGGTGGACAGAGGAATTCCCTAAGCACAGCAACAAGAAATTAGATATGGGAAAAAGCTGTGTCCGATTCAAAAAACCGGAAGATATCCCCTTCGAGTTGATCGAAGAATTGGCCCAAAAAGTAACCGTACAGCAGTGGATAGAAATCTACGAGTCGAATTACAAGCGATAAAATTTCTAGAACCCTTATTATTGCGAATCAAAGCGTGCTAATGAAACCCGCAAAAGAAAAGTTTGTAGACGTACACAAAGCCATTAGAGATAAGAGTCCTAAACTCTATTCAATCATACCCAATGCATTGATAAATTGGTTTAAAGAACGAATCGTTCATGAAACATATATAAATGATTATCTCTATGAAGCGCGCGATATACGTGATTTCGAGTTTTGCGAAAAGTTCTTGGACTACACTTCTATCAGCGTAAAAACTATCGGTTCTGAAAATATCCCGACTGAAGGAGGCGCTATATTCGCGGCCAATCACCCTTTAGGCGGAACAGATGCTTTGGCCATCTTAGTAAGTATTGGCCGCTATAGAAGAGATGTTAAGTTCCTGACGAATGACCTCTTGGAGCAAATTATGAACCTTCGTGGCTTATTCGTGGGAGTGAATACTTTTGGGGCCAATGCCCGAGAAAATATCCGTAAGGTAGATGAGCTTTTCGCTAGCGATAACGCTGTATTTATTTTCCCGGCAGGACTTGTCTCTCGAATGACCCGCCACAAGGTGATCAGGGATCTCGATTGGAAAAAAACCTTTATATCAAAAGCCAAGCGCCACCAAAAGCCAGTCGTACCGGTGCATATTAGCGGACGTTTGAGCAAACGATTTTATCGCGTCGCAAAGCTGCGTAAGTTCCTACGCATCAAAATCAATATTGAAATGCTGTTTCTAGTGGATGAAATATTCAAACAGAAAGGCAATGCCATCATCATTACATATGGCAAACCCATTGCAGCTGAGACCTTTGACAAAAGTAATACCGACGATCAGTGGGCGTATGAGGTAAAGAAACAAGTATACGAACTCGTAGAATAAGCGTTAAATCGCAATCTGCGAAGTATATTTGCACCCATGAACGATCTCAGCTATATCCGCCCTGCTGTTCCTGTAGAGGATTTAAAAAAAGAATTGACGCCCGACAAATTCGTGCGCCATACCTCAAAGCTCAATAACGAGATCTACTTCATCAATGCCCACAACTCTCCCAACTTACTTCAGGAAATAGGACGTTTGCGCGAGCTCACCTTTGCTATGGCAGATGGAGGCACTGGACAATCTGTTGATTTGGACGACATGGACCTCAGCGAAATCCCATACGAGCAATTGATCGTATGGAATCCTGAGGAAGAAGAAATCGTGGGAGGCTACAGGTTTATTGACGGGAAAGTAGTGGCGGAACAAGGAAATTGGGAGCATGACCTCAGCATGGGACATTACTTCAAGTTCGCTCCTTCCTTCGTACAAGATTATTTGCCTCACAGCATTGAGCTCGGCAGAAGCTGGGTACAGCCAAAGTACCAGCCGGCAGTAGATCCAAAACGCGGATTGTTTGCCTTAGATAATATCTGGGACGGCCTGGGCGCCATTGTACGTCGATACGACCACCTGAAGTACTTCTACGGCAAAGTGACCATGTATCCGACCTACAACCGCGAAGCCCGCAATATGGTCCTGAGCTTCCTAGCGCATTTCTTCCCCGATCATGAGCAACTGATGTCCCCGACCGTAGCCGCAGATGTGGAATTCTTGCCAAATATGGACGAGCTCTTCCCTATCGATCCTAATGATTTCGAAAGCAGCTTCAAAACTGGCTTGCGTCAACTTAACAAGATGGTTAGCGTACACGGAGAAAGTGTACCTCCGCTGATCAAGCAATACATGACCCTTAGTCCCAAGATGATGACCTTCGGAACATTCATCAACAAAGACTTTGGTGGTGTAGAAGAAACTGGAATTCTAATCCCGGTAGAGCACATCTACAGCGCGAAGAAAGATCGCTACATTCAATTCTAAACTTCGAGCACTTTTTGTGGTTATTTTTGATGGAAACAACTACCCATCATGATCAACTTCAATCTATATAACCCCACCAATCTTTGCTTTGGCAAGGATGCGCATGAACAATTGGCGACCCTCATCCCGTCGGGATCAAAAGTCTTGATGACCTACGGCGGTGGCTCCATAAAGTCCAACGGCACCTACAATAAAGTCATTGCTGCACTCTCAAACTTTGAAGTGGTAGAATTTGGCGGCATTGAACCCAACCCAGATTTCGATACGCTCAGCCGTGCCTTGGACATCATTAAAACCCAAAACATCACCTTCCTACTCGCCGTGGGCGGTGGCTCGGTGATTGATGGAACGAAATTCCTCGCATCAGCCGCTCTTTATGACGGTGATGATGCATGGGACATTCTCGACAAAGGCATTCGCACTGAAGTAGGCATGCCCTTCGGTACTGTACTCACCCTACCCGCAACCGGTTCGGAGATGAATAGCGGTGCGGTAATCAGCCGACGTGCCATTGGTCAAAAACGCGGTATGGGTGGACCGGGCTTGTTCCCCCTCTTTTCCATTTGTGATCCAACCGTGGTGGAGAGCATCCCCACAAGACAATTGGCCAATGGCCTAGTAGATGCCTTCACACACGTCATGGAGCAATACATGACCTACCCCACTCCCGCAACCTTACAAGATCGCATCAGCGAAGGAATTTTGAGCACCCTAATGGAAATCGCCCCTAGCCTCTTGGAAAACCCGAAGGACTATGACCTCGCCGCAAATTTCATGTGGAGCTGTACGATGGCCTTGAACGGTCTCATTCAGAAGGGAGTACCCACAGATTGGAGCATTCATGCCGTGGGCCATGAGCTCACCGCGGCGTATAACATCGACCACGCCCGAACGTTGGCCATTGTTTTGCCAAGCATGTACCGCTATAAGTTCAGCCAAAAGCAAGAGAAACTTGCCCAATACGGACGTAGAGTCTTGGGCCTCTCTGGTACAGATTTCGACGTGGCTCACGAAGCCATTGACCGCACCGAAGCGTTCTTCCAATCCCTAGGCATTGCTACCAAGCTGAGTGAATACAGTGTGGATATCACAGGTATTGAACAGCGTGCTGCGGACCAATTAAAAAATTACGGTTGGACCGCCTTAGGAGAGCACAAAGACATCACCCCTTCGGATGTGGAGAAAATACTTGAAATGGCGCTGTAATTAGCCCTCGAGACGGGTCAACAACCCTTCAAGCGCTAGACGATAACTGTCTAGTCCAAAGCCGCTTACAGTTGCTATACAACGCTGGCCCACCAAGCTTGTGTGACGGAAATCTTCGCGTGCCAATGGATTAGAAATATGTACTTCTACCACCGGTATTTTAATAGCCGCTACGCAATCCATGATGGCCACTGAGGTATGTGTATACCCACCCACATTCAAGAGCACCCCATCAAAG
This sequence comes from Schleiferiaceae bacterium, assembly GCA_022424815.1. Taxonomy (GTDB): domain Bacteria; phylum Bacteroidota; class Bacteroidia; order Flavobacteriales; family Schleiferiaceae; genus UBA10364. Next base: position 12,267 of record JAKMGS010000002.1, read on the forward strand.
TTGCCATCGGCCGCTTGAAGCAAATCGATGAGCTCGCCCTCGACATTGCTTTGGTGGTATTCAAAGCTCGCAGCATCGTCATAGACCGCAGTTAATTCCTCATAGAACGACAGAAAGTCCTGTGCACCGTAGATGCCAGGCTCACGAGTGCCGACTAGATTAAGATTTGGTCCGTTGAGAATTAAAATGCGCATGGTGCTAAAGTACGATTTGAAGTACGAAATTAGAGGAATGAATTGGACCAACGCCATACAAGGCTTTAAAGATTACCTGAAATTTGAGCGTGGCTTAAGCGACAATACTCTTGCCGCCTACAGCCGCGACCTCAGCCTGCTGGATCAAAGCTGCGGCAAAGGTCCTAGGTCCATTTCTGTCCAGGACATTCAGCACTTCTTGATTTCCCTTCACGAACAAGGGACCAGTCCCCGCTCTCAAGGACGTATTCTCAGTGCCCTCCGTGGATTTTTTCGGTGGATGCAAGAAGAGCAGATGCGCACTGACGACCCCTCCCTTCTGTTTGAAAACCCGAAAGTGGGGCGCAAGCTCCCAGTAGTACTCAGCGTGAGCGAGGTGCAAAGCATCCTTGAGGCCATCCCCATGAATGCTGCCAATGCTACCCGCGACCGCGCCATCATTGAACTGCTCTACGCCTGTGGACTCCGCGTCAGCGAGGTATGTTCCCTGAAAAGATCGCTACTGCGTTTAAACGAAGGCTATATCATTGTTACAGGAAAGGGCAACAAACAACGCTTAGTACCGGTCCACAAAGAAGCCATCAAGTTTTTAGAGCTCTACCTCGAGCACGAACGTCCGCACCTGCCCTGCAAACCCCAACATACAGATACGGTCTTCCTAAGTGTGCGTGGCACGGGACTGACCCGCCAAAGCATCTTCTTAAAGATCAAACACTTCACCGCCCAAGCCGGTATCAAGAAAAACATCAGCCCCCACTCGCTGCGACACAGCTTTGCCACCCACTTGATGGAGGGAGGCGCGGATTTAAGAATAGTGCAGCAGCTTTTGGGACACGAGAGCATCACGACCACCGAAATTTATACGCACATTAGTGCCCAGCGATTGAGCGAAGAGATCGCGACCTACCACCCCTTGAATTCACTATGAGATTAGAACTTCTTCTCGGACTTGCCTTACTAGTGGCTTCTTGCCGTAAGGATACTGACGAACGATACAACGAGATCATCAACGACACGATGGAATGCAGCTACGACGCCGGCTGGAGTGTGAACACCTTGGGCGATGCCATAGTGGGTACCTATGAATGGCGGTATGTGGGTGCCTACGGGTTTGGGGAATATTCGAGTGATAGAGATTTTAAGAATTGGACCCTCGAACTAAAGGCAGATAGCACCTTCATTTTGAATCAAGCAGATTCGGCAACTGTGCAAGGGCAATGGAGCCTCTCGAACAGTTGGCTAAGTTTTATGTTAGACTGTCAGCCGCCCGCAAGCACCCTCTGGGGAGAAGTGCTCTACTGCGAACCTTACCTAGTGTTCTACAGCAGTCCTGTTGACGGCCCTGACCATTTGTACGAAAGACAATGACAACAGCAGAACTTATTGCGCTGCAACGTGCGCACAAGCAAGCCCAGAGCGACACTACGGTCGCCTACAGACTCAAAAAATTAAACCAATTACGCTCGGTACTCAAAGGCCCATGGAAAGAGCGCTTGGAGCAAGCTCTTTGGGAAGACTTCAATAAGAATGGGGCCGAGGTCAACCTGACTGAGCTACTCCCTACCCTGGACAACATCAAAATCATCCGCCAAAACTTAAAAAGGTGGTTGGCCCCGCAGAAGGTAAAAACGCCACTGCCATTATTGGGCTCGACTTCCTATACCAGAGCGGAGGCAAAGGGAAACACCTTGATCATTGCACCATGGAACTACCCTATTTTTCTGTCACTGCACCCGTTGTGTACCTCATTTGCCGCTGGAAATACGGTGATCCTGAAGCCGTCAGAATTGACACCGAAGACCTCGGAGGCCTTGAAGGCGTTGATTGAGGAAATCTTCGAACCGCAAGAATGTGCGGTAGTATTGGGCGGAGTACCGGAAGCCACCGAACTATTGGCGGAGCGCTTTGATCACATCTTCTTTACGGGCTCTACCCACGTGGGCCAAATCGTCATGGAGGCTGCGAGTAAGTTCTTGACGCCGGTTACGTTGGAATTGGGTGGTAAAAGCCCCACCATCGTAGATGCCAGTGCAAACGGATATGAAGCCGGAAAGCGTGTGGCATGGGCAAAGTTCACAAATGCGGGCCAAATTTGTATTGCCCCCGACCACGTATATGTACACCAAAGCCAATTAGAGGCGTTCCGCAAAGGCGTTAAAGAGGCCGTCAATCGCCACTACGGCGACGACCCGACCCAACACCCTGATTTCGTTCAGATCGTCAATCCTCGCAACTTTGACCGCCTCAATAGCATCCTTGAAGATAGTAAGAGCGAGGCGGGCATTTTAGATATGGGCGGTACGGCCAATGCGGAAGCTCGCAAAATCGCACCGACCATGGTGGTGGATCCTCCGAGGAATGGTGCCTTGATGCGTGAAGAACTCTTTGGCCCGCTATTGCCGGTATTTAGCTACACCGACCTAAATGAGCCTTTGAAAGAGATTGGAACCCGGGAACATCCGCTTGTGGTGTATATCTATGCGAAATCCCGCAAAAACATCAACTACATCCAGCGTCAAACACGAGCCGGAGCAACGGCAGTGAATATGAGTTTATTGCAGATTGCCAACAATTTCCTCCCCTTCGGCGGTGTCGGCCACAGCGGAATGGGCAAGACCAACGGCCACGCCGGCTTCTTGGAATTTACCAATACACGCAGCCAATTCTACCAATGGGGCCCACCCATCAACAACTTTATTGCCGCCCCTTATACCGCGGGGAAACGCAAAATCATCAACTTCCTGTTGAAGAATCTCTACTAGCAAAAAAAATCCCCGGGCTGCGCCCGGGGATTTTTCTTTAGATAGCCTTGGTTCTGGCTTAACCTACTTGAACCAATTCTACCTTAAAAATCAATGTTGCATTTGGAGGAATGACTCCGCCCGCACCTGAAGGACCATAGCCCAATTCCGACGGCACGATCATCGTCGCCTTAGAACCTTCGTTCAACAGCTGAATTCCTTCGTCCCATCCAGGGATCACGCGACCCACACCGATAGGAATATCTAGAGGCGTACCGCGTAAGTATGAGCTATCCACCACTACGCCATCGGCCAATTTCAATTCGTAATGGACCTTCACATTTTGTCCAGCCGTAGGCTTAGGCCCATTGCCTTCTTCGTGCATGATGTACATCAAACCGCTGGGGGTCTTCTCAGCACCTGCTTTCAAATCAGCAATTGCGGCATCCGCAGCTTCTTGAGCGGCACGTGCGGCCTCCTCTGCGGCACTGCGAGCTGTGGAGAACACAGATGATGCATCCCAAGCCTTAGCACCCGCACCTACGCGCAAGATTTCTACTGTCTCCATCGTATCGCCTTGGGCCACAGCATCTACCACATCTTGCCCTTCCACCACGTAGCCGAAAACAGTGTGCTTTCCGTCCAACCAATCTGTTGGTCCATGTGTGATAAAGAATTGAGAACCGTTGGTGGCTGGCCCTGCATTGGCCATACTCAACGTTCCGGGACGGTTGTGTTTCAATTCTGGGTGGATTTCATCTTCAAACTGGTACCCTGGGCCACCTGCGCCTGTCCCCGTAGGATCGCCGCCTTGAATCATGAAATCTGCGATGACACGATGAAAGGTCAATCCGTTGTAATACGGAGTACCTATTTCCGTCACATTATTTTCGAGTGTTCCCTCTGCCAAGCCGACGAAATTCGCCACGGTCATAGGAGTTTTATCGTGTTCTAGTTTGATAGTGATGGCGCCTTTTGTGGTGCCAATTTTGGCATAAATACCGTTTTCCATGAGGAATAATTTTAATGAAAAGGCCCCTCGTGGGGCCTCTCAAGATTTATTTTTCTAGAATACTGACAATTTCAACATCGAATACAAGCGTCGAATAAGGCTTAATAACTCCCCCCATTCCATTGGGGCCATAAGCTAAATAATGTGGGATAATGAGTTTTGCCTTACCTCCAACATTTAAATATTGTAATCCTTCTTTCCAGCCTTGAATTACACGCGCTTGAGGGCCATATGCGACAGGGAACGGACTATACGGCTCACGGCGCGGGTCATATGTACCATTTGCCTCCGCTACAGCTTTTATGGAACTATCAAACAGCGAACCGTCCATTAAATATCCTGCATAGTGAACATTAACCATCTGGCCTAATTCTGGCTTAGCCCCATTGCCGACATCTTCTATAATGTAGCGTAATCCAGATTCTGTTTTTGTCGCTTCCGGGTAGGCAGCATCAATCTCAGCTTCGATAGCCGCAGCTTGCGCCTTCTTGGCATACTCGACACCTTGTTTCCCTTCCAAGAATGCCTGACTGGCATCCCATTTTTTGGCTGCCTCTCCTACACGAAGGATGTCAACCTTATTCAAAACGACTTTCTCTAGAGGTCGATCGGATCCCATACGTTCGACATCACCAATGGCCACCACAATCTCTTGACCACTTATAACTTGAGCGAATACATTATATCCACCGTCCAAGTGCGGCGTGGCATTGTGCGTAATGAAGAATTGAGAGCCGTTCGTACCCGGGCCGGCATTGGCCATACTAACTACTCCCGCCGTATCGTGTTTGAGTGATTTCACGATTTCTTGAGGAAATTTATACCCAGGACCTCCAGCACCTGTTCCGTCTGGATCGCCACCCTGAATCATGAATTTAGGAATTACCCTATGAAAAAGGGTTCCATCGAAATACGGCTTGCCTTGAAACTTTTCGTCTGCTTCTGGATGATTTCCCTCAGCCAATGCAACAAAATTACCCACTGTCATGGGCGCTAATTCATGGTGGAACTTTATTAAAATATCTCCTTTCGTTGTGATCAACTTTGCATAGATACCATCCTGTAAAGTGATTTTTTCTCCATTAACAGTGACCTTATTGCCTCCACAACTTGCGAGTGTGAAAAGTGCGAAAATCACCAGAAAACCTCGTTTCAACATTTTTATTTGATTTAAAGATCTCAAAGGTAAGTCCTACGGAGGAGAGAACACAGCGAAGGTTCTGTTAAAAACCTGGAGACTTTAAGGTGCCCCATTTTATTACATTGTTAATTAAATGTAAACTTGATTTTGCTCTAATGTAAATTTTGTGTTAACTTAGTACTATGCTTAACCCCTTAAAAGCAACGATCATGAAAAATATTTTGACACTTATTCTTTCTGTAGCCTTCGTTGGTACTGCTATGACAAGCTGTTCTAATGAGCGTGTGATGCCTAGTGATACCGGTGCGCAAGCCTTCATGCAAAACACTACCTTCTTGGTTGATGGGTTTGAAGTCTATAATCATGATCGCAAAACGACTAATGAATTAACGCTTAAATGTGATAGTATTTACATCACATTTGCGGAAAACAATATGTATATCACGAAGGTGCTCTTCAACGCCAACGATCCAGAGCAAACCTCTTATGACTACAGCACCATGGAAGTACACTATGGCAACGGTGCCTTCATGGGAGTATGGAGCAATCCAACCACCTTTATGGATGCTGTAGGATTTAGTAGAAACGGTAATACTGCTGGGTTCGAATTGTCCGGAGCGGATTGTACTTCAGGAGAATTCATGAGTCAATTCATTCGCATGACAGCAATGGATAAACATCCTAAAGCGGCTCTTGCTATCAGCGGCTTACCTGGATAAGACGAAGATCATAACGAAGCGGTGATTGAGGCGGTACTTTATCTAAATCACCCGCAATACCATGTGCTAAAAACGAGGGGACAAGAACTAGCTTCAACTCCCCTTCTTTCATACCTTCTAAGGCTTTGTGTAAGCCCAACTCAACTTGACTATACCCTATTTCTATAGTATCCCTATAGCGTCCTACTCCACTATCATCTAGTAAATAGACCGTCGCGTCAAAAATGACATGATCTCCCATTTGTGCTTGAAGCCCATCACCTTCGGCGATAGGTAATTCAAACATTCCAAATCCGTTAGATTCAATACCCGTAAGTTGATGGCTCTCGATATATTCGTCAATCAATTGTCTTTCTTGGGCTAAATACATCCTGTTGCGTTCCATAGGATCCATCACAGGACGCTCCTCCTGAACCTCAGCAGGCTGAACACAACTCGTCAACAGAGCTACCATAAATAAAAGTATTGCTCTCACGACCACGGTAAATGAGTTTTAGCATGTACCAAGGCTGTGGCTATGTCAGTATCTAATCGGCCGCCCGCAGCATTCTTGTGCCCACCGCCATTAAACGACGCTCGAGCCAGCTCATTCACATCCACCAATCCCTTACTGCGGAGGCTGATCTTCACGATGCCCTCCTCTTCACGCATGAAACAAGCGATCTGAGCGCCGTCTACACTGAGGCCGTAGTTCACAAAACCTTCTGTGATGCCTTTTTCGTATCCAAGGGCATCGCACTGTGCTTTACTCAAATACAAAAGCACTACCGCGCCATCCGCACTGGTTTCCATTTGTCCGAGCATCGTCCCTAATAGCTTCAAACGAGCGGCAGGTTGGCTATCAAAGATTTTGTTTTGAAGCTGTTGGCTCTCCACACCTAAGTCCAATAGTTTGCCGGCTACTTCGTGGGTGCGCGAAGTCGTCGCGCTGAATTTGAAGCTGCCAGTATCCGTAACAATGCCGGCATAGAGGCATTCGGCGGATTCTTTATCTAGGAATTGGTCCCAATGATACATGGCACAGAACTCATAAATCATCTGACACGTCGAGCTCATGCCCGTATCGCTGTAGATGAAATCCGGCCAACTCTCGGGCTGTTGATGGTGGTCGATCATCACCTTCTTTGCCTGCGCAGCGCGGAGGGCTTCCTCCATATCTGCACTGCGGAGATAGGCGTTGTAATCTAGATGAAAGATCATGTCCGCTGCTTCAATCTCAGCATTGGCCGATTTTTTACCATCGCTGTAGATCATGACACGGTCGTTGCCAGTAAGATGCCACAAGAATTTGGGGTAAGGATTGGGGACGATCACGTGGACTGTTTTGCCCAATTTTTCAAAAACGCGTTGCAAGGCCAATGCACTTCCCATGGCATCCCCGTCAGGATTCGTATGGTTGGTAATCACAATGCGCTGCGATTTTTCAAATTCCTCCGTGAAATTGTCGAGTCGGATTTCTTTCATTCTCTTGACTTATAACTACAAAGGTGCAGGAAAAGTGTACCTTTGCAATCCAAAAATCGAAAAAACTCAAAACATGGCAGGTACTAAGACCCTAACAATGATCAAACCTGATGCGGTTCGCAACGGACACATCGGTGCCATCTTGAACGACATCACTGCAGCTGGATTCCGCATCTCTGCAATGAAATTGACACAACTTTCTAAGGCTGATGCTGAAGCGTTTTACGCCGTTCACAGCGAGCGCCCATTCTTCGGCGAGCTTGTTGAATTCATGACTTCAGGCCCTATCGTTGCTGCAATCTTGGAAAAAGACAACGCCGTAGAAGATTTCCGTACGTTGATCGGTTCTACGAACCCAGCTGAGGCTGCTGAAGGCACGATCCGTGCGGAGTACGCTACTAGCATTGGTGAGAACGCTGTACACGGTTCTGATAGCGACGAAAACGCTCAAATCGAAGGCGATTTCCACTTTGCTGGCCGCGAGCAGTTTTAATTAGAATTTTTAGTTATTTTTGCCGTCCCCAATAGGGGCTAAGTGTCAACCTCTGGCAAAAGTTGTGAATGTTGGCTCATAGTGATTGTAAATTTTTTATACCATGGATTTAGTCCAGTTCGTACAAAGCGAATTTGTAGAAAAGAAAGACCTTCCAGAGTTTGGCGCTGGTGATACTATCACAGTATACACACAGATTAAAGAAGGTGACAAAACCCGTACGCAGTTCTTCCGTGGCGTAGTATTGCAACGCAGAGGTTCAGGTGTTACTGAAACATTTACCATCCGCAAAATGAGCGGGAACGTAGGTGTAGAACGTATCTTCCCAGTAAATCTTCCAGCTATTGAGAAGATTGAAATCAACAAGAAAGGTAAAGTACGTCGCGCACGTATCTTCTACCAGAGAGAGCGTACCGGTAAAGCGGCTCGTATCAAAGAGCGTCGCTTCTAAACCACAGAAGATTCAAATTAAAAATCCCCGGCCAATGGTCGGGGATTTTTTTGTTACAAGGATTTTACCACGAAGACAGTTCGGCGGTTTTGCGCGCGGCCGGCCTCTGTTTCGTTGGAGGCTACTGGCTTAGTTTCCCCATATCCGCGCGAGCTGATACGACCGGCATCCATGCCATAGGATTTGATGGTCTCGGCCACACGGCGCGCACGACGCTGGCTCAAGTCTAAGTTAGCCGTTGGATCGCCGACATTATCTGTATGGCCTTGGATCTCCACACGTAAGGAAGGAGATTTCCCTAAAAATTCCGAAAACTCGGCGATCAGTAATTCACTTTGTGCATCTAATCTATCTGATGCTGTTTCGAAAAGTATATGAGGAATGGGATAGGAAGCCCCTGCCTCCATCTCTTCATATGACAATTCCACTTCTACTTCGGCTAATTCTTGCCCGACCTCTTCGTTAAGACGTAATGGCGATGCACTAAAAGCAGCGTTCTTAGCCTCTACTTTTAAAACAATATCCACTGCTTCTTTCTTTTTCACCACTGCCGTAAAGGAGCTTTCCTCCTCATTTAGGTTTAATATGGTCTCCTCTCCTGTTTTGGAGTTTTTCAAAACTACGTTTGGCTTTTCCTCGGAATTAAAGTCTGAGGTTTTCAATTGGCCTTTAACCAATACCACTTCCTCAGGTCGTACGTCTTCGTACAGGTCGAAGTAGTAAATATCCCAGCCATTGGCTACATTAATCTTGTTCGTAGAGAAATAAGCCTGCTTACCATCCATGGTAACCATCAACCCAATCTCGTCCTTTTTGGTGTTGATTGGATAGCCAAGGTTCTCAGCTTTCCCCCATTCTTCATCCGAACGAACGGCTTTAATTTTGAACAAATCGTATCCCCCCATTCCTGGGTGACCATCACTTGCGAAGTACAAACTTTCACTATCCGGATGAATGAAAGGACTCTTTTCATTTTTCTTGGTATTCACTGCAGGCCCCAAGTTTTCCGGAGCACTCCATTCCCCATTCTGTAATCTATGGGCCCGATATATATCTAATCCACCAAACCCCCCAGGGCGATCACTAGTAAAATACAGCACATCTCCATTTGGTGAAATACTAGGCTGACTTTCCCAATATTGTTCTGAATTAATGCCTTCAGGAAATTTTTGGATTTCACCCCAACGACCAAATGAAAAATTAGAATAATACAAATCGCAGAATTGTTCACCAGTCCGGTCATCGCGCTTACATATAGTGAACGCTATAAACGAATTATCCGCGGTGATACTAGGACCACCTTCATTATACTCTGAGTTGAACGGCTGTTGAAGAGGAGAACCTTCATCGAGCGATGGGAAACCGCCTGTTTGTGATGTTCTTTGCGCCATACAGAACTCTTCAACCTGACGCGTGCTCCCTGCAGGTCCGTCGAATTTATTACGTTTTTGACTGCGTCGAGTGAAATATAGAGCCGATCCATCTGGCGTTAAAGCCGCTAAATATTCATCCCATCTTGTATTTACTCTTCGCGCTGGTTTTGGGGCATATGGAACCGGATTACTCAATAAGGTCTGCTTAATATTGATTTCATCGAGCATTTCCTTTGCTTCAACATCATAAGCATATTCCCTATCCTCCCTTGCTAGCCATTTCTCTAAATACTGTTTAGCTTCTTCGGGACGACCACCTTCTATTGCTAACGTTCCAACCATAAACAGAAGTTCAGGTTTATACCCCGGACACCGTTTAACTAAACTCTTCCAGCTCGCCTCCGCAACCTGTAGTTTTCCAGTGCGTATACTTAGTTCTCCTAGTAGGTATAAGGCATGTTGGTCATTTTCATTTTGGCGAAAAGCAGCACGCAGATAGACCTGGGCATTAGGATAATCGCCGGTGTTGATGGCTCGCTTAGCCTTTTCGATTTCTCGAGTAGGACTGTAGTGATCATCTCCACAATAGGTACCTAAGATTACTTTACCTGGCTGTGCCTGGAGGATTAGCCCAAAAAGTAGTGCAATAAGGCTTAGAGTATAGCGCATTATAAATCCTCTTGATCGACGACGTGGAACTTATCTTCTGTCAAGGCAATGATGGTGCTCACCGAGGCATCACCAGTCAGATTCAGTACGGTACGCACCATATCGATGATGCGGTCTACGGGGAAGATAATCGCAATCCAAGCCGGGTTAAGCCCCACACTTTCTAGGATAGGAATCAACATAATCATCCCTGCGGAAGGCACTGAGGCAGCGCCGATAGACGCGAGCGTAGCCGTGAAGATGATGGTGGCTTGCTGAGCTAGGGTGAGGTCGATCATGTGGAATTGGGCCATAAAAATCACTGCAACCGTCTGGTACAGTGCTGTTCCATCCATATTGATGGTTGCACCTACCGGTAGCACAAACGAACCGATCTCCTCATCCACACCGAGATTGTCGCGCACACAGTCCATGGTCACTGGCAACGTGGCTGCCGTTGAAGAAGTGGAGAATGCCAACAACTGTGCAGGACGAATGCCGCGCATGAAATAGCCCCAGCTTTTCATGTAGCCCATACCCGTCTTCTTGTTGATTAGATAGGCTAAAACCGCAGGATAAAGCACTAAAATCATGAACAACAATCCCAATATGGTGTACCCGGTGTAGGCTCCGAGGGCTTTAAAAATCTCGACTAATCGGCCCGGCTCGTCTCCTGCCATTGCAGCAAGTTTACCTGCTAATAATGCAAAGACGAAAAACGGCGCGCCCTTCATTACTGCATCAACCATCTTGATGAAGATGTCTGAGAATCCATTCATCAGCTTTGCTACGGGCTCCATCTGTGCATTCGGCAACATCACCATCACAATACCAAAGAAGATGGCAAAGAAGATGACCTGTAGCATGAGACTATCGTTGAAGGAAAGGAAAATATTCGAGGGCACCATGTCCACGAAGAATTGGAGCGGGCCGTCGTTCTCGGCGCTTTGAACCGCATTGGCCTTGGCTACCTTGGCATTGAGTTCCTCATTATTGAGCTGCTCCGCTAATGCTGCTTGTGCATCAGACATGTAGACTTGCATTGCAGGGTCCGCGAGTAATCGGACATCATCGAAGAATTCCACCCCTTCCGTATCGTTTACCCACAGTTCATAGGCCACGCGGTTGATCTGCAGTTGTTCCTCTGAGGTTTGCTTTCCTGGATTGAAGGTATTTGCGATGACCATACCCATGGAAGCGGCTAATACCGTCGATCCGATGTAGAGCGCGAGGGTCTTCACCCCCATACGTCCAAGCGTAGCAGTATCACTTAAGTTCCCAATTCCCGCAATGATCGAAAAGAGCACCAAAGGAATGGCAATGAGTTTGAGTAGGTTGATGAAAATCGTTCCGAATGGGGCAATCCAGTCTAAGGTAAATTCACTCCAGCCCATGGTTGAACTGAGTAATGCCCAAAGAATCCCAAGAATTAATCCAATAATGATTTGAACAGGTAAAGACGGTTTTTTCATCGAGTGTATTTCAAGTTTCGTAAGTAATGGTCGGCCAACACCAGCTGAATCATGGCCGCCACGATAGGCACGGCTCTTGGCACCACACACGGATCGTGGCGCCCTTTAGCGGCCAATACTGTGGGGTTACCGTCCTTATCGACTGTGTTTTGTTCTTTTCCAATGGTAGCAACCGGCTTAAAGGCGACGCGAACCTCGATGGGAGCGCCATTGCTCAATCCACCGACGACCCCGCCGGCATAATTGGTTGCGGTTTTAAAATCTTCTGTAATGGCATCGTTGTGCGCACTACCGCGCATCGCAGCCGCTGCAAACCCAGATCCGATCTCAAAACCCTTCACGGCATTGATGCTCATAAGCGCCTTGGCAAGATCTGCTTGTAGCTTATCAAAAACAGGTTCGCCTAAGCCCACCGGCACGCCTGTGGCTACGGCGGTAATCACACCGCCCGTACTGTCTTTTTCAGCGCGGCATTGCTCAATATAGGTTTCCATCTTTTCTGCGGTCTCCGGATGCGGACATCGCGTTGGGTGGGCGTCGATACCGGCAAGGTCTAATTCTGAAGTAGGCACTTGCAGTGCAATAGGACCTACTGCGCTTACCCAGGCTTTCACGCTTACCTGCGGCAAAATTTGAGCGGCTAATGCACCCGCCACTACTCGGCAAGCCGTTTCACGAGCACTAGAGCGACCGCCGCCTCTATAATCGCGGTGGCCGTATTTCGCATCGTAGGTGAAATCTGCATGTGAAGGGCGGTATACATCCTTTAATTGGCCGTAATCTTTGCTTCGCTGGTCCTTGTTCGGAATAGAAAAAGCAATGGGCGTTCCCGTAGTCTTGCCTTCAAACAAACCACTGTGGAAGGTTACTTTGTCCTCTTCGTTGCGCTCGGTCGTCAAATGACTCTGCCCTGGACGGCGACGGTCTAGGGCGTGCTGCACAAGGTCTAGATCGATATTTATACCAGCAGGCATGCCGTCGAGAATACCTCCGATCTGGCTGCCGTGACTCTCACCGTAGGTGTTGAGCACTAAAGATTGTCCTATTGTATTTCCGGGCATGCCACTAAAGTAGGAAACTATAGCGCATTCTCCGTAATATTGAAGCATGAACCTGAAGCTGATTAACATAAAATCCTTGGGCGGTATTCATCCGGAAGGAACGAGGTGGTTACGCGGGTCCCTTTTGGGCCACTTCCCCACCCTTGAAAATGCCTATCTCACCATCACCGACGATAAGATCTCTGATTTCGGACCGATGTCCCATTGCCCGCAAGATGAGCTGCCTACCCACGATTGCTCGGACAGACACGTGCTCCCTGCCTTCGTAGATTCTCACAGTCATCTCGTATATGCCGGAACACGGGAAGAGGAATTCAATCTTCGACTCAAAGGCGCCAGCTATGAAGAAATCGCTGCAGCCGGTGGCGGTATTCTCAATAGCGCAGCTAAAGTGAGCACCTCCTCCGTAGATCAGCTCGTGAGCCAAGCTACATTCCGCCTCGAGAGCCTCATCGACTGCGGAACGGGTACTTTGGAAGTAAAAAGCGGCTATGGATTGGACCCAGAGAACGAATTGAAGCTTTTGCGTGCCATCAAAGTACTTAATGACCAAAGCCATACCACACTAGTCCCTACATTCTTGGCTGCGCACGCACTTCCTGCTTGGGCCAAAGCGCAAGGCATGAACGATGCCAGCTACACTAAACACATGTTAGACGAGTGTCTTCCTACGGTTCAAAAAGAGGGACTTGCAGAATTCTTAGACGGCTTTATTGAACGCGACTATTTCAAACTAGACGCCTTACAGCATTTGATCGATGCCAGCACGAAGAGTGGAATGCCGCTGAAGATTCACGTCAATCAGTTTTACGACATCGGTGGTATTCAGATGGCGGTAGAAGCCGGTGCGCTGAGTGTGGACCACCTCGAGGTGATGAATCCTGAGGCCTTGAAGGCATTGCACGGCAGCGATACCATTGCTACCCTCCTGCCTTCTTGTAGCTACTTCCTCGGCATTCCTTACGGTCCTGCTCGAGAACTCATAGAAAACGATTGCGTCGTGGCTTTGGCGACTGATTACAACCCGGGCTCTTCGCCTGGAGGAAACATGCAACTGGTGTGTAACATGGCTTGTACCCAGATGAAGATGACCCCTGCAGAGGCATTGAACGCAGCCACCTTAAACGGTGCTGCCGCATTAAATCTCAGTGATCGCAAAGGCTCCATTGCCGTAGGTAAGGATGCAGATCTATTGATCACTAAGGCCATCCCATCGCTAGAGTATCTGTGTTACGATTTCGGAACCAATCACATTCAAACCACCATTTTAGGTGGACAGACCCAATGAGCACAGTATTAGAATTTTACAGCCAAAGTGACCTCTTGTCAAGAACGAATGTTCGCGCCGGGGAGCAACGCTTAGGCGAAACTCTTCAAATCATTGACGAAGGGACCTTCAAAGGTACCGAAACCTTCGATCAACGATTTATAATTGTAGGCGTTGAGGAAGATTTCGGCGTACGCGCCAACCATGGCCGCGGTGGCGCTGACCAAGCCTTTCAAGCGTTCCTTTCTCACTTTTGCAACCTCCAAAACAACCGATTCTTCCCTTCACAAGAGGTCGCGGTACTCGGTGCCGTGGTCCCCACCCAAAGTATCGACGACGGGGATATCGAAGGGTTAAGATCGGCGACATCCGCGGCAGATGGGCTGATCAGCACCATCGTCGAGCGTATCATCAGTGGTGGTGCTGTCCCAATTATCATAGGCGGCGGACACAACAACAGCTATGGATGTTTGACTGGCGCTGCCAAAGCACATGCAGCCGCCGTGAACTGCTTGAACATCGATGCGCATACGGATTTGCGCAATCTCGAAGGCCGCCACAGCGGCAATGGATTTTCCTATGCCAAGAGCGAAGGTGCCCTTGGAGCCTATTTCATGTGGGGCTTGCAGGAAAATTACACGCCGGAGTACATTTGGGAATTCATGGAAGATCACGACGAAATAGAATACCTCAGCTACGAAGATGGCCTCGCCGGTGAAGAGTCCATGGAAGAAACCTTGGTTAGAATTGAGGAATTATTAGGGTCCAATTATGCCATCGAACTCGATGTCGACGTCATCGCAGAATTCCCCTCCAGCGCCCAAAGCATAAGCGGATTTAGTCTAGAGCAGGTGCGTAAAATGATCTACAGCCTTGATACCAACCCTACCTACTTCCATTTGTGCGAAGGACGCATCGCCTCTGCTGATGATGCCGCACGTGCAGGAAGAGGTTTAGCATTATTAGTGGCCGATTTCATAAAGGCCTTCATCTTCCAAGAATGACCGGCAACTACCGCATAGAGTGCATCCCGAACATTAGTACGGCGGACCCCGATATTCTCGAGCGTATTGCCGAGGGCATCTCCTCTATTGCCGAAGTCAAACTCCATTTTGTCGATCCAGGAGGGAGCGCCAATAGGACGGTGTTCACCTACACCGGCCCGGCCCACGCGGTGTTTCAGGCGAGTGAGCGGATGATAGAATTGGCCCTTGAAAGGATTGACATGACCACTCATCAAGGAGTGCATCCAAGAATGGGCGCCGTAGATGTTTGTCCATTTGTCCTGCTGGACGATGAGAAATACGCTCACGACCTTAACAAAGCTGTGGATCATTTCGCGGCACACATGGGGAGCAAAGGCTTGCCTATTTATTGCTACGAACAAAGTGCTCGCCAGCCAGAGCGCAAGAATTTGGCACTGGTACGCAAGGGGAAATACGAAGGATTGGCGGCGAGGTTTGCCGGGGGTGATCTGCCCGATGAAGGCCCAAAAACTTGGTCGAACGAAGTAGCCAAAAGCGGTGCTACAGCGATGGGCGTACGCCCTTTGATGGTGGCGTTTAATGTCAACATGACCGGGGACTCCAGAGAAAACTTGTTGTCCAAGGCAAAGCGGATTGCCACAATGATTCGCGAACGCGATGGCGGCCTGCCAGGGGTGAAATCTATCGGGTGGTACATTCCTGATTTGGATGTGGTCCAAGTAAGCTGTAACCTCACCAAGCCCATGGAAGCTGGGGTTTGTGAGGTGTTTGAACGCGTACAGGAATTGGCCACAACTCTAAAATGTAAAGCCCCAGATAGCGAGCTCATCGGTTGTATTCCCGCGTCGCAATTTGACCGCTGTACCGCCCAAACTTTGGGATTAGGCAGGTTCAAGCCTTTTACCGATGAACGAATTTTAGAGATTTAATAGTGAGTTAAAGGTATTGGTCCAATTATTGAATATCCATCCCCCTCAACACACCTTCTATGAAGCGACTATTACTGCTTTTATGCATGGCGTCCTCTACACTTTGGGGACAAAATCAGTTTACCATTAGCGGATACATTTCCGACCAAGCCTCAGGGGAGGCCTTGATAGGTGCCAATATCTGGGCGCCTACCCAGCGCGTGGGCACTTCTTCCAACGTCTATGGATTCTACTCCTTGACGCTGCCAGAGGGCACTCATGTGATCAGATTGCAATATTTGGGATATGCCACCTTGAATTTTGAGGTGAACCTGGTGGAAAACATGGACCAAAACTTCGAAATGGAAGCCGTCGATAATGTCCTCAATGAAGTTGAGGTGATCGCCAGTGAAGGGGTAAAAATCGAGGAGCAGGTACAGATGTCTCGTATGGAGGTCCCCATTAAGCAACTCAAATCGCTTCCGGCCATTATGGGTGAAGTAGATATCATGAAAACCCTCCAGCTCTTGCCGGGTGTACAAAGCGGTGGCGAGGGTACTTCTGGGCTCTACGTACGCGGCGGTTCACCGGACCAAAACCTTATTCTTTTAGACGGAGTACCATTGTACAATGTCAACCATTTATTCGGGTTCTTCTCGGTATTCAACGCCGATGCTATTTCCAATGTTAGCCTTACCAAAGGCGGATTTCCAGCACGTTATGGCGGTAGACTTTCTTCTGTTCTTGAAATCAACATGAAGGAAGGAAATATGAAAGAATTTCACGGTGATGCGACGGTAAGTTTGATTTCTTCCAAGATGACCGTTGAGGGTCCACTGATCAAAGACAAGGCCAGCTTTATGCTTTCTGCGCGTCGTACCTATTTGGATGTGTTGGCCAAACCGTTCATCAATAATTTGAACGCTCAAGACCCAGATTTCAACGTGAGCCCTACCTACTACTTCTACGACATGAACGGGAAGGTGAATTACAAATTTGGCCAATACGACAGATTCTACCTCAGCCATTTCCAAGGCAAGGATGATTTCGGGTTGAAATCTGACGATGTCTATGAGAGCGGCACCTTCCGAGAGGAAAATTCCATCAACTTCGGGTTGGATTGGCGCAACAGCATTACCGCTGCACGATGGAACCACCAATGGTCTCCAAAGCTGTTCTCGAATGTGACTGCCACAAGAAGCCAATACAACTTTAATACGCGTGCGGTCAGTGAAAACGTAAGCTATCCCTCCTATCCTGATACAACAGGGATGACTGACGAGCGATTCGCCGGTTTATACTTTTCAGGCATTGAAGATTACGGCTCGAGAATTGATTTTGATTATGCCATGAACAGCCGCCATTACATTCGATTTGGCGCGAACTACACCCACCATACCTTCTCCCCTGGGGCCACGAACTTGCAATTTTCTTCCGGAGGTTTCAACCTTGATACTACGCTGGGCAGTACAAACGTGTATTCAGATGAGGTTTATGCCTTCTTAGAAGATGAATGGACCATCACAGAAAATTTGAAAGTCAATGGTGGATTACACTTTGCCAATTTATTTGTCGAAGGCGAAAGCTATCACAGCCTGCAGCCGCGCTTTGGAATGAATTATAGATTGCCAGGCGGCTATGCCTTCAAGGCCTCCTATGCCGATATGATGCAGTTTGTGAACTTGTTGACGAATGAGGGAATTGGACTACCGACAGATTTATGGGTTCCTTCCACGGCTCGAATCAAACCGCAGACCTCACAGCAAATCGCCGCAGGATTGGCCAAGAATTTTGGACCCTACGAATTCAGTGTTGAAGGGTATTACAAGCAAATGGATAACCTCGTCAGCTACAAAGAGGGCGCTTCTTTCCTATTCTCGGTAGACAACGATACTTGGGAAGATAAAATCTCTCAAGGTTCCGGAGAAAGCTATGGAATGGAGTTGTTCGCACAGCGCAAGACAGGCCAAACCACGGGTTGGATAGGCTACACGCTGAGCTGGAGTTTCCGCCAGTTCGACGACATTAATGGTGGCGAACGTTACTTCTTTACCTACGACCGTCGACACGACATTTCTGTGGTGATGAGTCACGATTTCACAGATAATGTGAGTTTTAGTGGAGCGTGGGTCTACGGAACAGGACGTGCAGTGACGTTGCCTGAATATGCGTATTTGACCAATTTACCCGACGGTTTGAGCTGGTGGGACGGTATGCAAGAATTGGTCGAGCGTCCTTCGGATAAAAACGCCTACCGCATGAGCCCCTACCACCGCCTAGACTTGAGCTTAAGCTTCAAAAAGGAAAAGCGCCATTTTGATCGCTGGTGGGTGTTTAGTACCTACAACACGTATAACAACTTGAACCCCTTCTTCATAGAAACTGCGACTGACAACAATGGGAATCCTGGATTGCGCGAATACGGCCTCTTCCCTTTAATTCCATCTGTTGCGTACCGCATTAAATTTTAAGTCATGAGATCAGCAATTGTCCTTTTACTTTCCCTTACTGTATTGACTAGTTGTGATAACCTCGTCAATGGTGTGGTTCGTGATATAGAACTACCGCCGCATGAAAGCCAACTCGCCGGCAGCTTATTCCTAGATTCCAGAGATAGTAGCCTCAGCGCCTTAGTCAGTTCTTCTGCGGGCGTTTATGACACTATAAAGAGTCGTGCGGTCAAGGATGCCCAGTGTAGAATTTTACAAGATGGCACCCCCATTTACACCTGGACCAGTCAAGATTTTCAGGGGAACTATGTGGAGTTGTTGCCCGATCGTTTGGGTGCGCTCAGCGGAACCATCACTTTCGAGGCAAGCCATCCGGATTATACAACGGTGAGCGCGACGCAAGTGTTCCCAGCAAAACCTGAGGCCGAGATCTCCATTAATTATGCCGGAACCCAATTGTATGGGGATGTTTCGGACGAATTGGTCCTCACCCTAAAAGACCTACCTGGTGTGAATCAGCATTATATTATCAGCATGTCGGTTCACTTCAGAACAGCGCTCAGTGGCCAGGATACCTCGCAGTACTACGATTTGTATTGGGAAACTGAAAGTCCTAATACGACGCAGCTCTGGGGAAAAGACAACGCCGTACTCGTTTCCGAAAACGGCGTCGATCGTGATATTAAAATCATTGCGGCGACAGGTGTCAACCCCATCACCTTTGCTATGCTGCACGAATACCGTGTGAAAGTCACAGCCTTGAGTCAAGATCTCTATGAGTTTTATCGAAGCTATGACGCCTTCAGCAATGCCCAAAACAATCCTTTTGCAGAACCGGTAGTACTATACTCCAATATGAGCAACAACATGGGTTGCTTTGGCGTGAGTACTTCTAAGATTTTCTATAAATAGATTAGTAGGTCAGCAGGACGCTGCCCCAAGTAAATCCAGCGCCAAAGGCAGCCAAACAAACGGTATCGCCACGCTTCACGGCACCTTCGTCCACCGCCTCGGAAAGGGCGATGGCTATGGAAGCTCCTGTGGTATTGCCGTATTTCTGAATGTTATTGAATACTTGGTCGTCGCGAAGGCCCATGCGTTTTTGAATGAACTGGGCGATTCGCAGGTTAGCCTGATGAGGAATCAAACAATCAATTTTATCGGGTGTCAATCCATTCTTCGCCAAGGCCTCTCCGATCACCTCACCGAAGCGCACCACGGCATTCTTAAAGACAAAGTTTCCGTTCATCTGCGGGTAGTGAATATCTGGATCTACCCCATTCTCGAGCAACTCGCCTATCCAGTGCTGGGTTCCAAAACCCTTCATCGTGAGTTCCTCCTTATTCTTGCCTTCGCTATACATATGACAACTCTTAATACCGTCCTCGCCTTCTGATGCTCTTGAAAGGACTACGGCGCCGGCACCGTCGCCAAAAATGACACTTACCCCTCTACCTCGTGTGGTTTTGTCTAAGAAAGGACTTTGTAGCTCCGATGCTACGACCAACACATGCTCGTACATGCCCGTTTGAACGAAGGCATTGCCTACGCTCAGCGCATAGATAAACCCTGAACAGGCATTGCGCACATCCGTCGCCCCTGCAGTGTGGATGCCGAGGGCCTCTTGTACTTGGACCCCACAACCAGGGAAATAATAATCCGGCGAAATGGTAGCGAAGACGATGTGGCCAATATCACCTGGTTCAAGCCCGGCCGCTTCAATGGCCTTTTTAGCGGCTTTGATACCCATCGTGGCTGCCGTATTGCCATCACCTGCTTCTACCCAACGGCGTTCTCTGATGCCGGTTCTCTCAGTGATCCACTCGTCATTGGTGTCCATCAAGGTGCTGAGATACGCATTGGTAATGATGCGTTCTGGTACATAATGTCCCGTTCCGGAAATTTTAGCTGTGTACATGTGAATATGATTAGGTTGTGACCTATAAGATAACGCAAAATTGACACCCTTGATTGACACCTTGTCACATTAATTGGTCCAAAAAAGGCATGGCACAAGAGTTGAACAGGATGGAGAAACCAAAATATCAAATACAATGTCTAAAGGATCCATTAATGTAACCGCACAGAACATCTTCCCTATCATCAAGAAGTTCTTGTACAGCGACCACGAAATCTTCCTACGAGAACTCGTTTCTAATGCTGTGGATGCGACGCAAAAGCTAAAGACCTTGACCAATCTTGGAGAGGCTACAGGAGAATTGGGCGATTTGACCATTCATATCAAACTCGACAAAAAGGCGAAGACCTTGAGC
>JAKMGS010000002.1:32929-34051 GCA_022424815.1 Schleiferiaceae bacterium
AAAATGGACGGCGCGGACCTGATCGGGCATTTCGGTCTAGGGTTCTACTCCGCCTTCATGGTGGCAAAGAAGGTAGAAATCTTGACCAAGTCCCACAAAGACGCCGCTGCTGTGCAGTGGATCTGTGAGGGAAACCCGGAATTCGAACTCAATACCATTGAGAAAGAAGATCGCGGAACGGAAATTAGGCTCCACATCGCTGAGGACAGTGAAGACTTCCTAGAGGAAAGCAAAATCAATGAGCTGCTGAGCAAGTATGCGAAGTTTATGCCTATTGCGATCCAATTCGGCGAAAAGGACGAGAGCTACAACGCTGCCAAAGAAGGAGAAGAGGCCAAATGGGAAACACGCAAGGTGGCCAATGTCATCAACAACCCGAACCCGGCATGGGTGCGTACCCCAAGTGAATTAACGGCAGAAGATTACAAAGAATTCTACCGCGAACTCTACCCAATGAGCTTTGACGAGCCGCTATTCAACATTCATTTGAACGTGGACTTCCCGTTCAATTTGACTGGGGTATTGTACTTCCCGAAAATCAAACCAAACGTAGAACCTCAGCGCAATAAAATTCAATTGTTCCAAAAGCAGGTGTTCGTTACGGATAGTGTAGAAGGTATTGTGCCGGATTTCTTGACGCTCCTCCACGGGGTCATCGATTCACCGGACATCCCACTGAACGTGAGCCGCTCCTATCTACAGGCCGACGGTAATGTGAAGAAAATCTCTTCTCACATCACGAAGAAGGTCGCGGATAAATTGGACGAAATGTTCCGCAAAGACCGCGAAGATTTCGAGGCCAAGTGGAACGACATGAAGATCATCATCGAATACGGTATGCTCACTGAAGAGAAATTCTTCGACAAGGCGAAGAAGTTTGCCCTGTATGAAGATACCGATGGTGCACTCCACACCTTTGAAGCCTACCTCGAAACGATCAAAGAGAATCAAACGGATAAGGACAAAAAGACCGTAGTGCTCTACGCTTCGCACAAAGACAGACAACACAGCTACATCCAGGCTGCGAAAGCCAAAGGCTACAGCGTACTGCTTCTAGATTCACCGCTGACCAGCCACTTCTTGCAGAAATTAGAACAAGAGCACGAAAACACCACTTTCGCA